>SLNF01000275.1 GCA_007133145.1 Nitriliruptorales bacterium | reverse complement strand
TGCGGCCTCGAGCGCGGCCTCGACGGGCTCGGATTGGCTGTTGATGCGGTAGGCCACCGCGATCTCGCCGGCGGGCACGCCCTCGGCGAGGAGCCGGCGGATGCCGGCGACGAGGCGGGCGAGCTCGTCGTCGTCGTCCTCGCAGGCGGCGAGGACCGGCTCGGGGCCGTCACCGGCGTGGGCCCGCAGCCGCTTGGGCGCACCGCTGCGGCCCGCCGCGAGCACGCTCCGGGCGAGCCGGAGCACCTGCGCGGTCGAGCGGTAGTTCTCGGTGAGCGTCACCGTCGCGGCGCCGGGATGGCGCCGGTCGAACTCGAGGAGGAAGCGGGCGCTCGCGCCGGTGAAGGAGTAGATCGTCTGGTCGTCGTCACCGACCACGCAGAGGTCGTCACGGCCGCCGAGCCAGGCTTCGAGCAGGGCGTGCTGGGCGGGGTTGACGTCCTGGAACTCGTCGACGGTGAAGACCCGGTAGCGGTCACGGACCTCCTCGGCGATGCGGGGGTGCTCGTCGAGCATCGTCGTGGTGAGGCTGAGCATGTCGTCGTAGTCGACGAGGCCGCGTTCGGCCTTCGCGCGCTCGTAGCCGGCGTAGACCTCGGCCATCTGGGCGGCCGGCAGGGGCGGGACCCGTCCGGCGAGGCCCTCGGGATAGGTCGCGGGCGTCAGACGCCGTGCCTTGGCCCACTCGATCTCCGCGGCGAGGTCGCGGCCCTCGACGCGCAGCCGCTTGGCGACCGGGACGAGCAGCGCGAGCTTCGAGGCGAGGACCTCGGGGTGCGGGCGCTCGGGGAAGGCGCGGTCCCAGAAGTAGCGGAGCTGGGCCCACGCCGCGGCGTGGAACGTCGCTGCGCGCACCGGGCGCTCGAGGCCGAGCCCCTGGAGACGCGCGCGCAACTCGCGGGCGGCGCGGTCGGTGAACGTCACCGCGAGGACCTCGTCGGGCGCGGCGACGCCCTCGGCGACCTGGTGGGCGATGCGGTAGGTGATCGTCCGCGTCTTGCCGGAGCCGGCGCCGGCGAGGATCCGCACCGGCCCCCGCACCGCTTCGGCGGCGGCACGCTGCTCGGCATTGAGCTCGGCGAGGAGCGTCGTCGTCATGCCCGGCAGGCTAGCGGTGGGCTACGACAGCCGGGCGTCGGCGTCCACGTCCTGCGCGCCCCCGCTGGCCCGCCACGCGTCGAGCCGCGTGGCGGGCGCGCGCAGCTCGACGCACGTGCCGGTGCTCGTCGCTCGCACCGACAGCGACCCGCCGGCGGCGGCCATGCGCTCACGGGACAGGATGAGGCCGAGGTGGCCCTGCTCGGCGGCCCGCTGCTGGTCGGCCTCGGTGCATCCCGGCCCCTCGTCGGTGATGGTGACGACGACCTCGCCGTCCTCCACGCCTTGGCGGATGCGCACGGGGCTGCCGGGCGCGTGCTTGCGGGCGTTGCGCACGGCCTCGGCGGCGACGCGGTAGATGAGCGCCTCCCGGGCTGGGGACAGGCGCGGCAGGTCGGGGCCGGTGAGCTCGAGCGCGGCGTGGCGGTCCTCGGCCATCCAGTCGGCGACGAGGTCGCCGAGGGCCACCGAGAGGCCTTCGCCTACGGGGGCGCTCGCGAGCTCGCCCATGAGCCCGCGCAACTGTCCTGCGGCGCGCTCGAGGATCCCGCCCAGCGCCTCGAGGTCGAGGGTCTCCCCGAAGTCGCGTGCCATGCCGACGGTCATGAGCGCCTGCGTCAGCGTCTGGACCGGCCCGTCGTGCAGGGCGCTCGCGAGGTCGCGGCTGAGCTCGTCCTGATGGCTGAGCAGCCGCTCGATGAGGCGGCTGCGTTCGTCCTCGAGACGGCGTGGGCCGGTGACGTCGTCGAGGAGCATGACCGCACCGACGACCCGCCCGTCGACCCGCAGCGGCTCGACGAGGACGTTGGCGTAGACCTCCCGGCCATCGGGGGCGACGAGGCGGACGTCGACCGGCGGGGCTTCGTTGCCGGCGAGCACGAGGTCGAGGAGGCGGGCGCCCGGCTCGGAGAGGCGCTCTATCCGCACCCGGTCCCGCACCTCCTCCCAGGGTCGGTCGGTCAGTGGGGTCCCGAGCATCGTCACGGCGGCCTCGTTGGCATCGACGATGACCCGCTCGCCGTCGAGGATGACGACGGCGTCGCGCAGGGCCGACACCACCGCGGCGCGCTCGGCGGCGACCTGCGCCGCGCTCGGGCGCGGCGCCGCCGCGGCGGTGACGTCGACGACGAGGACGGTCAGCGTCGTCCCGTCGTCCTCCCGGACGGCGGCGAGGCGGTACCAGCGCTGCGCGTGGTCGAACCAGGCGAGCTCGACCGCCTCGTGCTCGGCGCTGCCAGCCTCCTCGGCCTCGGCGAGCAGCGCGAGGACGACCTCGGCGGTGGCCGGCGGCAACGTGTCGGCGATCGCGGCGTCGGCGGGGCCATCCTCGCGGTCCTGCCCGCCCTCCGGCAGCGGCTCCTCGAGGGGTCCCGTGGCGCTGAGGAGGCGGAAGATCCCGTCGGGGGTGCGTCGGGCGCGGACGACTCCGACTCCGAGCGCCGCGAGGCTGCGGACGGGCGCCACGGGCCCGGGCCCGTCGTCCCCACGCATCGGCACCCTCCCGTGACGGCGCGCGGCCAGCAACCGCCCCGCTCCGCGCATGACGGCTGACAGGCTAATCGACGCGTCCCGGCGTGTCGCGCAGGCCGCGTCGGCGGGGTGGCGACACCGACCTCAGGCGGCGTCGTCGAGCAGGGCGCGCAGGTCGGCGGGGCCGGTGACCGGCCGGGCGCAGGCGAAGTCCCGGCAGACGTAGGCGGCGGGGCGGCCGTCGACCGCGTCGCGGCCGGTGAGCAGCGGTACGGCCTGCCCGCCCGGCGCAGCGGCGGCGAGCACGTCGCCGGGTCGCCAGCGCTCCCGTGCCACGGCAAGGAGCTCGTCGAAGGCTGGGTCGTCCGGCCTACCGACGATCGCGACCTCCCGGGTCGGGGCGAGGTCGCGCTCGAGGGCGCGCAGCAGCTCGCCGTGGCCGGTGGGCGCCTGGGCGGCGCGCCCGGCGAAGCGGCGGAGCACCCGGTGGGCGGCCTCGGTGTGTGCCGCGTGGCCGGTGAGCGCGGCGAGCTGGAGGTGGACGTCGACCAGGACGCTGGAAGGCGCGGGCGTGGCGTTGTCCCACAGTTCCTTCGGGCGGGTCAACAGCGCTTCGCCGTCGTCGGGGGTGGCGAAGTAGCCTCCGCCCTCGGGGTCGGCGTGGCGTTCCTCGGCCTCGGCGGCCAGCTCGGCGGCCCAGCGCACCCATGTCGGGTCCGGGACGGCCTCGGCGAGGGCGAGCAGGCCCTGGGCGAGGTAGGCGAGGTCCTCCGCGAAGGTCTGCGCGCTCGCGCCACCGCGGGCGGTCCAGGCGTGCCGCAGCCGCCCGCCGACGACGAGGCGCTCCCGCAGGAACGCGGCGACCCCCGCGGCGGCGTCGACGTAGTCGGCGCGGCCGAGCGCCGCACCGGCTTCGGCGAGCGCGCCGAGCGCGAGGCCGTTCCAGCTCGCGAGGACCTTGTCGTCGAGGCCGGGGGCCACCCGCAACTCGCGCCGGGCGCGCAGCGCGGCGGCGACGCGGGCGCGCCGCCCGGCCAGCTCGGGATCGTCGTCGGCCTCGCCGCCCGCTCCGGGGCGGTGGAGGATGCTCGCCCCCTCGAAGTTGCCGCCCTCGCGCACGCCGAAGAACGCGGCCCACCACGCCGGGTCCTCGCCGGTCTCGGCGACGACCTCGTGGAACTCCTCGAGGGCCCATGTGAAGTACTTGCCCTCGACGCCCTCGCTGTCGGCGTCGGTCGCGCTGTAGAGGCCTCCGTCGGGGTCGCGCATCTCCCGCAGGAGGTAGTCGGCGATGCCCTCGGCGACGATGCGCCAGCGGCGTTGGCCGGTGATCTGCCAGGCGTGGGTGTAGGCCCGGAGCAGGAGGGCGTTGTCGTAGAGCATCTTCTCGAAGTGCGGTACGAGCCAGGTGTCGTCGACGGCGTAGCGGTGGAAGCCGCCCCCGACCTGGTCGTGGATGCCCCCGCGGGCCATCGCCTCGAGGCTGTGGGTCGCGGCGCGCAGCGGCCCCTCGTCGCCGGTGCGCACGTGGTGGGCAAGGAGGAAGTCGATGGTCATCGCCATCGGGAACTTCGGTGCGCCACCGAAGCCACCGTGGACGCTGTCCCAGGCCCGCACGCACGCCGCGGCGGCGTCGGCAGCGAGGCTCGCGTCAGCGACGTCGCCGGCATCCTCGACGCGCTGGAGTCCCTCGAGGTGGGCACGGATCCTCGTGGTGGAGGACTCGACCTCCTCGCGTTGGTGGACCCATGCCTCGCTGACCGCCTCGAGCACACGGACGAACGACGGCAGTCCGGCGCGCTCCTCGGCCGGCCAGTACGTCCCGGCGAAGAACGGGACGCCCTCGGGGGTGAGGAAGGCGCTCATCGGCCAGCCCCCGTGGCCGGTCATCGCCTGCACGGCGTCCATGTAGACCGCGTCGACGTCGGGCCGCTCCTCACGGTCGACCTTGACGTTGACGAACCGCGTGTTGAGGACCTCCGCGGTGGCGGGGTCCTCGAAGGACTCGTGGGCCATGACGTGGCACCAGTGGCAGGAGGAGTAGCCCACCGAGAGGAAGATCGGCACGTCGCGCTCGCGGGCCTCGGCGAAGGCCTCCTCTCCCCATTCGTGCCAGTGCACGGGATTCTCGGCGTGCTGGCGAAGGTAGGGGGAGGCGGCGTGGGTGAGACGGTTCATGCGGGTCTCCTCCGACGAGGCTCAAGGGCGGCGGCCGTGCGTCGATGCGACGCGGTGCGGTGTGGCCTGCAGGAGGGTTTCCGCCACGAGGTGGCCGACAAACGCGCCACGCTCGCCCGCGAGGCCCACTCAGGCCGGTCTCACGGCGCCGGCTCGGCCTCCGCGAGGCGCGCGAGGCGGCCCACGGCGAGGCGGGCCAGCGGCAGGTAGGCCGCCAGTGGGCCGAGGCCGACGACGCCGAGGCGGGCGACGCGGAGGTGGACCGCAACTGCGGTGCCCCGCCCGACGGGACGCAGCAGGTGGACCGAGTCGAGGCTGAGCGGGCCGGGCGGCTCGGCGCGGAAGTCCCAGCGCCAGGGCACGTCGACGCGGGTGATCGTCGTCGGCAGGCGGACGCCGGCCGGGCCGTGGACGACGATCCGCGCGCCCTCCTCGAGGAGGCCCTCGGCGCCACGGAGATGCGGGGCCCAGTCGGGCCAGCGTGCCGGGTCGCCGAGCAGTGCCCAGACGCGCTCGGGCGGGGCGCCGCTGCGGGCGGTCACCGTCACCCAGCCCCGCCGGGCCTCGAAGCGCTCGTGCATCCCCGCACCCTGCCGTGCTCGCACCGTCTCGCACCAGCATGACCTCGCGGGGTGCGCTCGTCGCGCCCGCCGCGACGCGCCCCGCGTCCCGGGACCGCGCGCGCGGGCCCCGACGGCCCTACACTTCCCGCATCGTCGTGCAGGAGGCGTGGGGGATGGGCCGCGACATCGACGCCACGGCGTTCACCGCCGAGGAGCGCGCACGCTATCGCGACAAGGTCAAGGCCGACCTCGCCGCCCTTGCCCAGCTCGTCGCGCAGAACCGGCTGCGTGCCGGCGGTCCGGCGATGGGCATGGAGATGGAGCTCTACCTCGTCGACGACGACGGCCGGCCCGCGCCGCGCAACGCCGAGGTCCTCGAGCGGCTGCCCTCGCGTCACTTCCAGACCGAGCTCGCGCGCTTCAACCTCGAGGTCGACCTCGATCCCCGGCCCCTCGCCGGTGTCGGGCTTGCCGAGGCGCAGGTCGAGCTCGCCGGCGCGGTCGGCCAGGTCGAGGCGGCCGCCGCCGAGCTCGACGTCGGCGTCCTGTCGATCGGGATCCTGCCGACCCTCGCCGAGCACGATCTCACCCTCGACAACCTCTCGGCCAATCCCCGCTACCGTGCCCTCAACGACGCGATCATGGCCGCGCGCGGCGAAGACCTCACGATCCGCATCGAGGGCGCCGACACGCTCGCCACGACGACGA
Organism: Nitriliruptorales bacterium; assembly: GCA_007133145.1. Taxonomy (GTDB): domain Bacteria; phylum Actinomycetota; class Nitriliruptoria; order Euzebyales; family Egibacteraceae; genus T1Sed10-49. The sequence continues at coordinate 17,184 of SLNF01000275.1, read as the reverse complement.
GCTCGATCCTCTTCGAGGCGGCCTGCACCTCGCTGCAACTGCACCTCGACGTCGCGCCGCGCGACTTCGCCCGCTCCTGGAACGCCGCGCAGGCCGCCGCCGCTCCGCTCGTCGCCGCGGGGGCGAACTCCCCGCTCTTCCTCGGCCGTGAGCTCCACCACGAGACCCGCATCGCGCTCTTCCAGCAGGCGATCGACACCCGCCCAGAGGAGCTGTCCCGCCAGGGGGTCCGGCCCCGGGTGTGGTTCGGGGAGCGTTGGCTCTCCGAGGGGATGTTCGAGCTCTTCGACGAGAACGTCCGCTACTTCCCCGCGCTCCTGCCCCTGTGCTTCGAAGAGGATCCCCTCGCCGTCCTCGCCGTCGGCAAGGTGCCCGAGCTGCCCGAGCTCGCGCTGCACAACGGCACGATCTACCGCTGGAACCGTCCCGTCTACGCGGTCAACGGGGGCGTGCCGACGGTCCGCATCGAGAACCGCGTCCTGCCTGCCGGACCCACCCCGGTCGACGCGATCGCCAACGCTGCGCTCTTCTACGGGCTCGTGCGCGGCCTCGCCGACGCCGAGCCGCCCGTCTGGCGGCACATGAGCTTCGAGGCCGCCGAGGCGAACTTCTACGCGGCGGCCCGCCACGGGCTCGATGCCGAGCTCTACTGGCCGGGGCACGGCGCGCGGGTGCCGGTCACCGAGCTGCTCACGCGCCACCTCCTGCCGCTCGCACGCGCCGGCCTCGCGCACTGGGGAGTCGGCGACCGCGACGCCGAGCACTACCTCGGCGTCATCGCCGGGCGTGCGCTCACCGGCCGCAACGGCGCGTCGTGGCAGATCGCCGCGCACCGCCGTCTGCGCGAGCAGCAGGGGCTCGCCGCCGCTGAAGCCGCCGGTGAGCTCGTGCGCCGCTACGCCAAGCACGCCGCGACCGGCGAGCCGGTCCACACCTGGGAGCCCTGAGGCCCACTCGCGGTCGGGTCGGGCGCGCAGGGGCGCTAGGCTCACGAGGCATGTCCCACCTGCGACGCCTCGACGGCCTCGACGAGGTCAAGCCGTTGCTCGACGCCGACGATCACACGGTCCTGCGGCGTCTCGCCGTGCCGACCCTCCTGCGGGTGCCCGGCACTGACGCGCGCCCCCGGGCGCGCTTCGTCGCGACGCTGCTCCACGGCAACGAGGAGTCGGGCTTCTGGGCGGTGGCCGACCTCCTGCGCTCGGGTGCGCGGTTCCCCTTCGACCTCTGGGTCCTCATCGGCAACGTCGCCGCCGCGCTCGCCGACGGCCCGTTCGGGCACCGCTACCTCGAAGGGCAGGAGGACTTCAACCGCGTGTGGGAGCGCGAGCCGGTGCGCACGCCCGAGCGGCGCATGGCCGCCGAGGTCCTCGCCACGCTCGACACCCTCGACCTCGAGGCGGCGATCGACCTCCACAACACCACCGGCCACAACCCTCCCCACGTCATCGTGCCGGGCGACGACCCGCGCATGCTCGGCCTCGCCAGCGCCCTCGGCGACCTCGCGCTGCGCTGGCGGCTCACCGCCTACACCTCGATGGAGGCCGTGGGGCGCCGTTGCCCCGCCGTGGCCGTGGAGTGCGGCATGGCCGGGGTCCCCGCCAACGCCGCGTTCGCCGCAGACGTGCTGCGGCGCTTCCTCCATCTCGAGGCCGTGCCCGAGCGCGGTCGTCCCGTGCAGCTCTACGAGATGCGCGAGCGCGTCGTCGTCCGCGGGGAGGTGCGCTTTCGCTTCGGCGGTCAGCTCGACGACAGCGTCGACTTCGTGCTCGCCCGCGGTCTCGACGCGGCCAACTTCGCGATGCTGCTCGCGGGCACGACCCTCGGCTGGGTCCGCCCGGGCGCGGCGGTGCCGTTGCGCGTCACCGACATGGCCGACTACGACGTCACCGAGGCGCTGCTCGACGTCACCGCCGACGGGCGCGTCGTCGTGCGCCACGACGTGACCCCGGTGATGATGACCCGCGACGAGCAGCAGACCCGCCGCGACTGCCTCTTCTACATCGCGCAGCGTCGGTAGCCGCTGCGACGGCGTCGGAACCTGGTTGACGCCGGTGGCGCGCCGGTGCCGGAGCGCCCGTTCGCGAGGCGCTAGAGGCCGTCGAAGAGCGAGCCCTCGGGCAGGTCGGTGGCGACGATCGTGCGGGCGAGGCTGAAATCCTCATAGGGGTAGACCTCGCGGATGAGGTCGTTGGGCACCGCGAACCACCGGCTGTCGGGGTCGATCTGGGTGGCGTGGGCGAGCAGCGCCTCGTCACGGGCCTCGAGGTGGTCGCCGACCTCCACGCGTGTCGTCACCGGGGCGAAGGGGTGCGAGCCGATGCGGTCCATCCACTCCGCGAACGGTGAGTCGAGCCCGCGGGCATGCAGCGCCGCGTGCAGGGCGGTGAGCTTCGGCACCGTGAACGGGTGGCAGTAGTAGAGCTTCGCCACCCGGTGGGGCGGGCCGGCCTCGGGGAAGCGCGCGGGGTCGGCGGCCGCGGCGAAGGCCGCGGCGCTCACGTCGTGGCAGCGGATGTGGTCGGGGTGGGGGTAGCCGCCGTCCTCGGGGTAGGTCACGAGGACGTCGGGGCGGGTCTCGCGGATCACCTCGACGAGGCGGCCCACCGGCTCCTCGAGCGCGACGTTGTAGAACGCGTCGGGGGCGAGCGCCGAGCCGTCGCCGTCGAAGTCCTCGACGTAGCCGGAGTCGCGGTAGCCGAAGTCGACGTGGTCGGTGACCCCGAGGATCTCCAGCGCCCGGGCGAGCTCCTCGGCGCGGACCTCGGCCAGGCGCTGCTTGATCCCCGGCAGGTCCATGCGCGGGTTGAGGATGTCGCCGGCGGTGCCGTCGGTGAGGGTGACGACGGAGACGCGGTGCCCCTCCTTGGCGTAGCGCGCCATCGTGGAGGCGCCCTTGGAGGACTCGTCGTCGGGGTGGGCGTGGACGAACATCGCGTGGAAGGGTCGCATGAGGTCCGAGGCTAGCGTGGCGCCCGGCCGTCCGAAGGGCGCTACTCCCAGCGCGCCTGCCAGCGCGCCCGGCGGGCCTCGGCGCCGGCGTCGCCGGCGAGGCCGTCGAGGTGGGCGCGCACGACCGCGGCGGCCTCCTCGACGCGGGCGTGCTCGCCCTTGAGGCGGACGAGGCACTGCCGCCCGGGATACGAGCCGACGGCGACGTCGGGGAACCGCTCGACGAGCTCGCTGAGCAGGGGCGCGAGCGTCGACTCGGGGTAGGGGTGGCGCAGCTCGACGAGATGGGGCACGACCCCAAGCCCCTCGAGCAGCGGCTCAACGCCCTCGATGGCGATGCGCTGGAGCTCCTCGGGCACACCCGGCAGGACGACGATCGTCGCGCCGCCCGCGCGCACCCCACCCCCGAGGTCGGCGGCCACGCCCGGGGTCACCCCGAGCCCGCCCTCGAGGAGGTAGGCGCCCTCGGGGACGAGGGCCATCTTGCGCATCGCCGCGACCTGGTCGTCGGGGATCGGCGCGCCGTCCCGCGCGGCGCGCTCGGCCCAGGTGCTGATGAGGGCGTCGAGCGTGGGCTCGGCGACGACGCCGCGGCCGAGGTGGGCGGCCACCGCGACGATCGTGAGGTCATCCGGCGTCGAGCCGATCCCGCCGGAGGTCAGCACGAGCCGAGGGAAGCTGCGCGCGAGCTCGGTGCTCAGCGCCTCGTCGATCGCCTCCATCGTGTCGGGCACCGTCACGACGCGGTCGACGGGCAGTCCGCGGGCAGCGAGCCGCTCGGCGAGCCAGCCGGAGTTCGTGTCGCGGGTGTGCCCGTCGAGGATCTCGTCGCCGATGACGATGATCGAGGCGCGTGCGGGGTCAGCCATGGCGCGAGGATAGCGAGGCCGCACGCGCCGCTAGGATGCGCGCGACCCCCGGATCGTCGTTGGATGCCGCATGTACGTCAGCCCCGAGGACGCCCGATCTGACCTCCTGCTCGCGGGCGCGGTGTTCATCTTCGGACCGATCGCCCTCACCCTGCTGCTCACGATCGTCCCGCTCACGCGGATCCCAGGTGTGGGCGAGGCGATGTCGATCCTCACGCCCGCGCTGCTCACCATCGCCGTGCCGGTCGCCCTCGTGCGCTACCGCGGCGAGTCGTGGTCGGACTTCGGTCTGGGGACGCCCCGCGCGGGCCTCGGCGCCGGGGCGGCGCTCGCGGCGCCGATCGTCGTCGCCTCGGTGCTCGCGGCCACGGTCGGCGGCAACCCACTGGGTGCGCTGCCCGTCGTGACCCTGCCGACGCTCGGGCTCGCCGGCGTGGTGTCGCTCGTCGCCCGCGTCGTCACGTGGTTCGGCCTCGCGCTGCTCGCGACCTACGTCGCGACGAAGGCGCGCGATGCCTTCCGTAGCGACTTCTCGACGGTCCCCGAGGCGATGGTCCGCATCGGCCGGATCGTCGCGATCGTCGCCGGGGCGGCCGCGCTGCTGCGCTTTGCCACGACCGGCCTCGTGAGCTCGCTCGTCCTGCCCGCCGGTGTCGCGGTCACCGTCTACCTCGTCTGGCGCGGGGTCAACCGGCCCACCTCGACGGGACTCGCGGTGCTCCTCGCCCCGACGGTGCTGCTCGCGCTGGGGTCCTTCTTCGTCTCCTTCTCGGCCGCGCGGCTCATCGAGGGCGCGTGGACCGGCGCGGTCGTCGCCGCGCTCGGGCTCGCCATGGCCGGCATCAAGGAGTCCCGGGGCGGCGCCTGGCCGGCGGTGGCCCTCGCCCTCGTCGTCGCGCTCGCGACCACCGTGCCGGCGCCGTTGCGCCTGGGCTTCTGAAGCCGCCGCGCGAGGGCCCGGACTGCCCTCGCTACCCTTGACCGCCGACCTCCCCGCCTCGACCGTTGGAGTGCTGCCGTGGCCGAGTACCAGTACGTCATGAAGGGTCTCACGAAGGTCGTGCCCCCGGGCAAGGAGATCCTCAGCGACATCTGGCTGTCGTTCTTCCCGGGCGCGAAGATCGGCGTGCTCGGCCCCAACGGCGCGGGCAAGTCCACGCTGCTGCGCATCATGGCCGGGGTCGACACCGAGTTCGAGGGCGAGGCCTGGCCGGGCCACGGCGTCCGGGTGGGGTACCTGCCCCAGGAGCCCGAGCTCGATGCCGCCAAGGACGTCCGGGGCAACGTCATGGAGGGCGTCGCCGAGACCGCCGAGCTCCTCGAGCGCTTCAACGCCCTGTCGGCCCGGATGGGCGAGGACCTCGACGACGCCGAGATGGCGAAGGTCTACGAGGAGTTCGCCGAGGTCTCCGACGCCGTCGAGGCCGCCGGTGCCTGGGACCTCGACCGCACGATCGAGGTCGCGATGGACGCGCTGCGCGTCCCGCGGGGCGACGCCGACGTGACGACGCTGTCGGGTGGGGAGCGCCGCCGGGTCGCGCTGTGCCGACTGTTGCTGCGCCGCCCCGACCTCCTGCTGCTCGACGAGCCCACCAACCACCTCGACGCCGAGAGCGTCGCCTGGCTCGAACGCCACCTCGAGGAGTACCCCGGCACCGTCGTCGCGGTCACCCACGACCGCTACTTCCTCGACAACGTCGCCGGCTGGATCCTCGAGCTCGACCGCGGCAAGGGCCGGCCCTTCCAGGGCAACTACTCGGCGTGGCTCGCGAATAAGCAGGAGCGGCTGCGCCAGGAGGAGCGCGCCGAGTCCGCGCGTCAGCGCACCCTCGCCGCCGAGCTCGAGTGGGTCAACGCCTCTCCCCGGGCGCGGCAGGCGAAGTCGAAGGCGCGGATCCAGGCCTACGAGGCCCTCCTCGCGCAGAAGCCGAGCGAGCGGCAGACGACCTCGGAGATCCTCATCCCCGAGTCCCGCCGCCTCGGCGACGTCGTCGTCGACGCCGAGGGCGTGCGCAAGGGCTACGGGGACCGGCTCCTCGTCGAGGACCTCACGTTCAGCCTGCCGCCCGGGGGGATCGTCGGCGTCATCGGCCCCAACGGCGCAGGCAAGACGACGCTCTTCCGCATGATCGTCGGCGAGGAGGAGCCCGACGACGGCCGCCTCACGATCGGTGACACCGTCGACCTCGCCTACGTCGACCAGCACCGTGACGACCTCGATGCCGACGCGACGGTCTTCGACGAGATCACCGGCGGGGCGGACGTCCTCGACATCGCCGGACGCGAGGTCGCGAGCCGCAAGTACGTCGCGCAGTTCAACTTCCGCGGCCCCGACCAGCAGAAGCGCGTCGGCATGTGCTCGGGTGGGGAGCGCAACCGCATCCATCTTGCGAAGCTCCTCCAGCGCGGCGGCAACCTCGTCCTGCTCGACGAGCCGACGAACGACCTCGACGTCGACACGCTGCGTGCCCTCGAGGAGGCCCTCGTCGGCTTCGCCGGCTGCGCGGTCGTCGTCAGCCACGACCGCTGGTTCCTCGACCGCATCGCCACGCACATCCTCGCCTTCGAGGGCGACAGCCAGGCGCGCTTCGTCCAGGGCTCCTACTCCGACTACGAAGCGGACCGCCGCGCCCGCCTCGGCGAGGACGCCGACCAGCCGACCCGCATCAAGTACCGCCCACTGACCCGGCCGTAGGCGGCCCGGATCCCGGGGGTGGCGGCCCCGCGACTCAGGCCTGGGCCCGGCTCCGGGCGAGCGGGGTGAGCAGGGCGAGGATCGGGATCGCGGCGACGACGTGCATCACGCCGAGCACCCAGGCGTCGCGCGTCGCGAGCGCGGGGTCGGCGAGCGGGAGGAACGAGCCGGCGAGGGCGGCGAGGGCGAGCACGACGAAGGTCGGGCGCGCCCGGGCGGTGAGGCGGTTGAGCACCGCCAGGGCGATGCCAGCGGCAAGCGCCGAGCCCACCGACAGCGCGATGACGTTGAGCGCGGGCAGGGTCTCCGGGCCATCGCTGACCGGGGTCTCGACGAGGAGGTCGGCGCCGATCGGGCCGAGCGCGGCGACGTAGACGAGGAGATTGAGCAGGGCTGCGAGCACCGCCGCGCCGGCGGTCGCCTTGAGGATGCGCGTCACGTCCTCGCTCCTTGGGCAAACGGGGTCAGACAGGGGTGAGGCCCCCGTGGTCGGGCGGGGGCCTCGCACGCTCGTCGGTGACTGCGGGCGGTGTCACCTGGCGTGCCCCTGGTGCGAGAAGAGTGTCCCCGCAGCGCGGCCGTCTCACACCATCAGCGGCGAATCGGACGCGGCCCGGTCGGCTCAGAGGGTGAAGCCCAGGGTCGATGCTCCGTCACAGAGCGTCGCACCGGCGCCACGCTCGGCTGCAGCGTCGAGCGCGGCGAGCGCCCGGGGCGTGTCGAGGTCGTCGGCCATCGCGGCCTCGAACTCCCGGGCGAGGCCAGGGTCGTGCTCCCGGCGCTGGGAGGCGTCGGCCCAGACCTTGAGCGCCGCGCCGGCCTCGACGAGCGCGCGCTCGTCGTGCGACCACGACGCGCGGTAGTGGTGGCTGAGGAGGTAGCGGCGGATCGCCGCGGGACGGTGCGCCCCGAGGAGCTCGCCGACGAAGACGAGGTTGCCGAGGCTCTTCGACATCTTCACGTCGTCGAGGCCGACCATGCCGGTGTGCAGCCAGAAGCGCGCGAACGGTCCCTGGCCGGTGAGGCACTCCGCCTGGAAGGTCTCGGCCTCGTGGTGGGGGTAGACGAGGTCCTCGCCGCCACCGTGGATGTCGATGACGGGGCCGAGCTCCTCCATGGCCATGACCGAGCACTCGATGTGCCAGCCGGGGCGACCCTCCCCCCACGGGCTCGCCCAGCGGGGCTCGTCGGCCGCGCTGGGCTGCCACAGCAGGAAGTCGAGGGGGTCGCGCTTGTCGGGCGCGTCGGGGTCGCCGCCCTTCTCGGCGAACTGTCGCAGCGCCTCGGCGCGGTCGAGGCCGGCGAACTCCCCCGGCGCCCGGTCACAGACACCACTGTCGAAGTAGACCCGGCCGTCGCGCAGGGCGTAGGCGTGGCCGGAGCCCACGAGCCCCTCGATCGTGACGAGCATCGCCTCGACCGCCTCGGTGGCCCAGGGCTCCACGTCAGGCACCCGCAGGCCGAGCGCGGCGAGGTCGCCACGGAAGCGGGCCATCTCGCGTCCGGCGAGGTCGGCGCTGTCGACCCCGAGCTCGCGGGCCTTGCGGAGGATGTCGTCGTCGACGTCGGTGACGTTGCGGACGTAGCGCACCGTGTGTCCTCGGCGCTCGAGGTAGCGCACGAGGACATCGAAGGCGGTGTAGGTGAAGGCGTGGCCGAGGTGGGTCGAGTCGTAGGGCGTGATGCCGCAGACGTAGACCCGCACGGTGCGCGGGGCGGTGAAGGGAACCGTCTCCCGTCGTCGGGTGTCGTGGAGCCTCACGCGTGCCACCTCGTGCCGGTTCGCCTGCTGCCGGGCCCGCCTCCGCGCGCGGTCGCGCGGGCCCCGACCCTACCGCTCACCATGGCAGGCGCGCTTGGCGCGCGGCGACGATCGGCGCCCAGGAGTGGCGGTGCAGCCCGCAGGGGCCGTCCTCGGCGAGGGCGGCGCGGTGCGCCGGTGCGGGGTAGCCCTTGTTCGCCGCGAAGGCGTAGGACGGGTGGCTGCGGCTCGCGGCGACCATCAACGCGTCGCGGGCGACCTTCGCGATGATCGAGGCGGCGGCGATCGACGCGCAGCGCGCGTCGCCGCCGACGAGGCGCTCGTTCGTCGTGCCGTAGCCCTCGAGGAGGTCCCGGTTGCCATCGACGAGGCACACCTCGGGGCTGCGCGGCAGGGCGCCGACGGCGCGGCGGGCCGCCAGGTGCAAGGCCGCGCTCATCCCGAGGCGGTCGATCTCGTGGTTCGAGGCGTGACCGAGGCCGATGCCCGTCCCGGCCTCTCGCAGCCGCGCCGCGAGCCTGGTGCGCTCGGCAGGTGCCAGGAGCTTGGAGTCGCGCAGCCCGAGCGTGCGCCGTGCCGGGTCGAGGATCACCGCGGCGACGGTCACGGGCCCCGCCCAGGCCCCGCGGCCGACCTCGTCGACGCCGGCCACGCAGGCACCCCGGGACCACCAGGCGCGCTCGCGCTCGAGGGTGGGGGCGGGGCCGCACCGGGCGGGGCGGCGGGGCATCGCTAGAGGTACAGCCCGGTCGAGCCGGCCTCGCGCTCACCGGAGGCCACGGCGTGGACGTCGCGCTCGCGGACGATGAGGAAGACGTCGCCGCGGACGTCGACCTCGATCGCGGCATCGGGGAGGAAGAGCACGACGTCGCCGCGCTCGATGGTGCGTACGAGCGGGCCGACCTCGGTGACCTCTCCCCACAGCCCCCGACGGTCGGCCGCCTGCGCGGTCGCGGGGATGAGGATGCCCCCCTTCGAGCGGCGATCGCCCTCCTCGGGTGGGCTGCAGAGGATGCGGTCGCCGGTCACGCGGACGGCGAGCTTGGCCTCGGGTTCCTCAGCGCTCATGGCCGAGGAGCATAGCCGTCCGGGCCGCCCTACGATGGCGGTGATGCGCCCACGACCGCAGACCTCGATCGCGCCCGTCGACCGGCTCGCCGGTGCGCTCGCGACGCTGCCCGCCCGGGCCCTCGAGGCCCTCGCCGACGTCGCCACCCGCACCGACCTGCCGCTCGTGGCGGGCTCGTGGGGTGAGGGCAACGGGGGCTGTCTCGTCGCCAACGTCGTCGCGACCCAGGGCGCGGCGGTGGCCGCCTCGTCGCTCGACGTGCGGCTGCTCGAGCTCTTCCCCGAGCTGTCGAGCCGGGACCTCAACCGCCTCATCGTCGCCTGGGACGAGGCCGCCGCGGAGGCCGACGCCGACACCGACGCCGACCTGCGGTCGCTGCTGACCAGCGCACTCGCCGTCGCGGGTGTGCCGGTCGTGCGCTGAGGCCTCAGCCGGAGGTCGGCACGTCCTCCGGGGTCTCGACGAGCTCGAGCTCGGTGGTGACCGTCTCGCCGTTGCGGACGTACTCGATCTCGACCTCGGTGCCGGGCTCGAAGATGCGGATGCGCGCCGCGAGCGCGACCATCGAGTCGATCGGGCGACCGTCGACGCCGACGATGACGTCGCCCTCGGCGAGCCCGGCCTCGTCGGCGGGGGTGTCCGGCACGACCGAGCGGATGATCGCGCCCCGGGCGGCGTCGATGTCGAACATCTCGGCGTCCTGCGGGTCGAGGTCCTCGCCCTCGATGCCGAGGAAGGCCGGGGCGATCGTGCCCTCCTCGATGAGGCGCTCGACGATCGGCACGGCGTTGATCGAGGGGATCGCGAAGCCCACGCCCTGGTTCGCGCCGGTGCCGGAGGCGATCGCGGTGTTGATGCCGATGACCTCGCCGGCGCTGTTGACGAGCGGACCGCCGGAGTTGCCGGGGTTGATCGCCGCGTCGGTCTGGATGAGGTCGCCGAGCGGCTGGGCGTCGGGTCCCATCCCCGCGACGATCGAGCGCTCGAGGGCGCTGACGACCCCGGAGGTCACCGTCGCGTCGAGACCGAACGGTGAGCCGATCGCCACGGTGAGCTCACCCACACGCGGCAACTCCTCGGCGAACTCCGCCGGCGGGAGGCCGTCGACCTCGGCGCGCAGCACCGCGAGGTCGGCGAAATCGGCCCGTCCGATGACCTCGGCCGGCAGACGCTCGCCGTTGGCGAGCACGATGCGCACCTCGTCGGCTCCCGCGACCACGTGGTTGTTCGTCACGAGCAGGCCGTCGCTGTCGTAGACGACGGCCGAGCCCGCGCCGCCCGGCACGTCGACCCGGGCCACGCTCGGCAGGGTCGCCTCGGCGATCGCCTCGACGGGCGACTCGACGTCCTCGAGCGCTGAGAGGTCGACCGAGGGCGGATCGGCGTCGGGGTCGGCGGGCTCGTCGACGACCTCGGGGGGTGCCTCGTCGGCCATGAGGATGGCGGGGACGACGACGAGGGAGGCCACGAGGGCGGCGACGATCGCCGAGGTCACCACGGCGATGCCGACGACGCGGCGCCCCGCGGTCGCCTTCGCGGGTGGGCGGCCCTGGTCGGCCGTCGGTTCCGCGGCGGGGGCGTCAGCGGACGGGGGGTCGTCGCCGGTCGTGGGCTGCGGGGCGGGAGCGTCGGCGGGCTCGGCAGGTCGCTCGAAGGGCGCCGGGGGTACGTCGTTGCCGGGTCGCTCGTCGCGCTCGCCCTCATCCGGCGCGGCGGGGACCTCGTGGCGTGCGGCGTCGCCCCGCGCATCCTGGGGTGCGCGATCGCGATCCTCGGGGTAGCTCATGGGGGCGGCCCTTCATTGGCAACGCAAGCGATCCTGGGGGTTGTACCCGCGCGAGGACGCGGCGTCACCTCGGGTCCCTGCCCCACCGGGCAGCCGGACCCCCGCGGGGCGTCACCCGCGGCGTAGCCCACCGTGGGGATCGCCCTCCCGTGGCGGGCAGACGGTGCCACGTAGACTCCGGCCCATGCCCACCGCCCACCGCCGCGGCGTCCGGATCGCCGCGCTCGCCACCGCCTTCGCGCTCGGGATCGTGCCCCTCTCGGCCTGTGAGCCCGTCGAGGAGGACCTCGTCCAGGGGTCGCCGGTCAGCCCATCCAGCGAGGGAGACCCGCCCGAGGACCTCGCCGGCATGGTCGCGCTCACCGACGTCGCCGCCGACGAGTGGGTCGAGGGCGCCACCGTCGTCGAGGTCGTGATCCCCGAGGACGAGGAGACGGTTGTCCGCACCACCTACGTCGCGCCCGACACGGACCGGATGCTCGTCGTCGAGGTCGGCGGGGGCGGCCTCGTCGAGCAGCAGCCGACGTTCGAGACGCTGGGCTTCTCCGAGCTCACCGCCGCCGCCCTCGATGCGGTGCCCGAACTCGACGGCGTGCTCGAGCCCGGTGAGCTGCCCGGGGCCGCCGAGGAGACGCTGCGGGCCTGCGGTGTCGAGGAGGTCGACGAGTTGCTCTACACGACCGGCGCGCCGGCGGCGTGGGACGGCACGCAGTGGACCTCACAGCCTGCCTGGGAGATCACCGTCCTCGGCGCGGGCGGTGAGGGTGCGGTGCTCGACGGGGACGGCGAGCCGCGGGAGGACCCCTGCATCGTCGTCGAGCCGGTGTCCTGAGCGCCGGGCCGAGGCCGGTGAGGCGCCGGTCCGGCCACCGCGGCCCACGGGGGTCGACGAAGACTTCGGGCGCGCCCCGCGCACCGTCGAACGCGGCCCGGTGCGGCGTGACGACAGCACACGACCCCCGTGCCGGTCGGTTCCGTCTCCCCTTCCCCATGGAAGACGGCGCCGAGCCCGCGCGAGGGTCGGGTGCCGCGGGCACGCTACGGCCTCGCCAGCCCCGATGCAACGGTGTCGTCCACAGCGTTGTGCACAGTCTGTGGGCAACCCGATGGCCACCAGCGTCGACGCGTGAGCTGCTGTGGGCCCCGCTGGGGGCAAGCCTGGGGAGGGCTTGTGGACGACCTCGCCCCGCGGGCCCCCAGCCAGCAGCGACGGGGAGCCGGCCTGTGGATGCCGGGGCCGACGTTCGTTCCCGGTCGCCGGACGTGCGGTGGGCGGACGCCTCGCCGCGAGGGGGGGTCGGAGTCGTCGTGTGAAGGGCGCCTTACCGACAGCGCGAAGGTCGTCCCGACGTCAACCCTCGAGGGGATCCTCCCCGACCCCGAGCTCGACCGCGGCCATGCGGACGAGCCAGCGGCTGGGGTCGGCGAGCTCCTCGGGGGAGGGCAGGTGCTCGACGCGCTGCCAGGCCCGGTCGAGGCCCTCGAGGCCGCGGGCCTCGATGACGGCGTCGCAGAAGGCGCGGCCCTCGTGGACGTCGGCGGGCGTGAGATCGAGGCCGATGAGCTGGGCCAGGGCCTGCTCGCCGGGACCTCGCTCGGCGCGGCGGCGGCGCATCGTCTCCTCGATGCGCGGGAGGCTCGACAGCCGCTGACCGGTGGCCTTGGCCACGGCGGTCTCGGCGTAGCCCTCGGTGAAGGCGACGAGGCCCTGCAGCTGGCTGAGCACGCGCTGCTGCCCGGCGGTGGGCTCGATGTGGAAGGCGTCGGGTCCCTCGAGGGCGCGCTCGATCGAGGCCGGGTCGTTGGGGTCGAAGCCCATCCCGCCGAGTGCCTCCATCATCCCGTCGGGGTCGAGGTCGGCCTCGGAGGCGAACCCGCCGACGAGCTCGGCGAAGCGCGCGGGCAGCCAGGGCAGGCCGGCGTACATCCGTCGATGCACCGACTCGCGGGCGGCGAGCCAGTAGCGCAGCTCGGCGAGGTCGAACTCGTACCCCTCGGCGAGCCGCTCGAGTGTCCGACCGACGGTGCCGACGGTCGCCGGATCGAGGACGGGGACGCCGAGGTCGTAGCAGCCGAGCGCCTGATCGGCGAGGCGTCCGGCGATCGTGCCGACCTGCACGCCGTACATCATCGCGCCCATCGCCCCGAGGGCCTGCTCCATGGCCTGACCGGCCTGGGGGCCGCCCATCATCTGCTGGACCTCCTCGGGCAGCGACTTTCCGAGCGCCTCGCTCATGCCTCGGGCGAGTGGCTCGACGAGCGTGCCCAGCCCCTGTGAGGTGGTGGCGTCGGCCACCCACTCGCGGGCCGAGAGGGCCCGCACCGGGCCGGCCACCGCCGCGAGCGAGGTGACCTCGTCGAGCCACAGCTCGGTGACGTGGACGGCATCGGCGAGCGCCTCGCCGCTGCCGGTGGCGGGTGTGGCGTCGGAGGCCAGGGCCTGGGCGGTCTGGCGCGCGAGGTCCCAGTTCACCGGACCGCCGGTCCAGGACATGACCTTCGCGAGTTCGCGGAACAGCGGGACCTGCTCGAACATCCGAGGGTCGAAGCCGCCGGCGGAGAAGGGGTCGCTCATGGGGTCCTCGGGCGGGTCGCGGGCAGCGGAACCGCCATGGTAGTCCCGCCGCCGTCGCGCTCCGGCGCGCACTGGTGCAGACTGCCTCCATGCGCACTGTGGCCGTCACTGCAGCCGCGGGGGCGGTGGGCCGTGAGCTCCTCGCCCTCCTCGACGCCGACCCCGGTATCGGCGAGGTCCTCGGCGTCGACGTCGTCGAGCCCGACATGCCGCCTGCGAGCCTGGAGTTCCGGGTCGCCGACCCGCGCGACCCCGTGCTGGCCTCGGTGCTGCGGGGCGTCGACGTCGTCGTCCACCTCGCGGGCTGGGTGCCCGAGGCCGTCTCCGAGGAGGTCGCCTTCGCCCGCAGCGTCCACGGCACCCGCAACGTCCTCGCCGCCGCCGAGGCGACCGGCGTGCGCGGCCTCGTGCACCTCTCCTCCGCGACGGTCTACGGCGCCCATGCCGACAACCCCGTGCCGCTCGACGAGGAGGCGCGGCCGCGCGCGAGCGCCGACGCGCCCGCGGCCTACCACGCCCTGCTGGCGGAGGAGCTCGTTGCGGCGTTCCGCGAGGAGCACCCGGAGGTCGCTGTGGCGGTGCTGCGTCCGGCGACGATCCTCGGGGCGGGCGTCGACTCGCCGGCGACGCGTCTGCTCGAGGCGCTGCGCATCCCCGGCGTGGCAGGCTACGACCCACCCCTGCAGTTCGTCGACGTTGCCGACGTTGCCGAGGCCGTGCGTCTCGCGGCCTCAGCCGGGCTCGACGGCGTCTTCAACGTCGCCCCCGACGGGTGGCTCACCACCGAGGAGGCCGAGCACGTCGCCGGGCGCCGCCTGTTGCGGTTGCCCGAGACCCCCGCGCTCGGCGCGGTGAGCGCCCTGCACCGCCTCGTCGGCGCCGAGCTCGCGCCCGGTGAGCTCGCCTACCTCATGCACCCGTGGGTCGTCGACGCCAGCCGTCTCGAGGCCCACGGCTGGCGTGCGCAGCGCTCACACCGTGAGGTGCTCCGCGCCGCCGCCGAGGACCACCGACGGTGGGTCAGGCTCGACGGGCTTCGCATCCGCCGCCGGGATCTCTACGCTGTGGGTGCCGGCGCCGTCCTGGCGTCGGCCGGTCTCGCGGCTTGGGCGCTTCGGCGCCGCTAGGGTCACGCGGGACCGTTCCGGACCGGGGAGGGAGAGCAGGACATGGGCGCACCGCCACCACCGCCGCCAGGTGATGACCGCGAGCAGCCGTCAGAGCCGCACGAGTCCGGGCCGGAGCAGCAGCAGGGCGGTGGCGAGCAGCCGCCCCCCGAGCAGCCGCCCCCCGAGCAGCAGCCCCCATCAGAGCCGCCTCCGCAGCCGCCGCCCCCGCAGCAGCCGCCTCCGGCGCAACCGCCGCCTCCGCAGCAGCCGCCTCCGCAGCAGCCGCCTCCGCAGCAGCCGCCTGCGCAGCAGCCGCCTCAGGCGCAACCCCCGCCTCCGCAGCAGCCGTCATGGAGCAGCCCGGCCCCCGGCGCTGCGCCGCCGCCGGGTCAGGGGCCGCCACCGGCAGCCCAGGGCCAGCCGAGCAACGGCCTCGCGATCGGGGCGCTCATCACCGGCATCGCTGCGGCGGTGTTCGGCACGGTGCTCGGCTTCTTCGTCCTCACGCTGCCGCTCGCCTTCATCCTCGGCGTCGTCGCCGTGATCCTCGGCATCATGGGGATGCGCAAGGCCAAGCAGATCGCCACGGGTCGCGGCCTCGCCCTCACCGGCATCATCACCGGCGCAGTGGGCATCGTCGCGGTGATCCTCTGGGTCGTCGCCTTCGGGGCGCTCGTCAGCGGGGCCGGCGAGGTCTTCGACGACGACTTCTTCGAGGAGTTCGAGGAGTTCGAGGAGTTCGACGACTTCGACGACGACTTCTAGTCGACCGACGCCTTGTCGAGGGCGCGCCCGGCGTCGCCCTCGACGAGGTTGGCCTCGGCCCACGTGCTGTGGGTTGGCTCGAAGTAGCGCACCCGAGCCTTCTTGAACTCGCGGAGCGACCGCAGGAGCTCGTGGCGCTCGAGGCCGCTGCTGCGGCGGAACGCCTCGACGGTCTCGACGAGCGCAGCCTCGCTCGTGGCGTGGAGCATCCCGAAGAGCGCGTAGGGCCAGTCGGGGTAGGTCGGGCGCCGGTAGCAGTGGCTCACTGCCTCGACCGCGGCGAGTTGCTCGCCGTAGGCGTCGACCTCGTGTTCGGGGACCGCCCAGACGCTCATCGCGTTGGCGCTGAAGCCGGCACGGCGGTGGTGGAGCACGGCCGCGAAGCGGCGCATCACCCCCCTCGCCCGCAGCGTGTCGCCAGTGGTGAGCAGGGCGTCCTCGTCGGCGTCGTGCTGTGCCGCGAGCGTCGCGAAGGGGGTTGGATCGCAAGGCAGGTCCTCCTGGAGGACGACGACCGCTGCGATCTCCTCGTCGCTGAGAGGGCGTGGCCCGCCGTCCCGTCGCCGCCGCCTCCGGCTCGTGTCGGCGTCCCCCGGGGTGGTCGGCCCATCCGCCGCGGGGGTCGCCGGGGGCGCCGGGCGCCGGCCGCCCTGACCGCCGGTGCGCAGGTGCACGCCGAGCTTGTAGCGTCGCAGTGAGGGCAGCAGCCGCGTCGAGGACGCACCCGAGAGCCGGTGCAAGGCCCCGACGTGCGCGCGGAGGTCCTCACCGGGTGGCACCGCGAGGGTCCACCAGAGATTGAAGCCGTGGTCGCGCTCGTAGTTGTGGCTGACGCCCGGGTGCGCGCTGACGGCCGCGGCCGCAGCCTCGAGCCGTGCCGGCGCGACCGCCGTGGCGACGAGGGTCGAGCGGTAGCCGAGCGCGGCGGTGTCGAAGATCGCCGAGATCTGCCGGATGACCCGGTCGGCGCGCAGCCGCTCGACGCGGTCGAGGACGTCGTCCTCATCGAGGCCGAGCCGCGCGCCGAGGTCGGCATAGGGGCGCCTTGTCAGCGGGACGCTCGACTGCAACTCGGTGAGCAGCGCGCCGTCGGTCGCATCGAGGGCCGCGGCGCTCTCGAGGTCGGCCATGGCGGACTCCTTCACCAGTGGGAGGCGTTACGGTACGGCCATGCCCGCTCGCACGCATGTTGCGCTCACGACCGAGCCGCTCTCCGTCGACGACGCCCACCAGTGGTGCGCCGACCCCAGGGCCGGAGCCGTCGTCGTCTTCAGCGGTACGGTGCGTGACCACGCCGAAGGCCGCGCGGTCGACGGGCTGTGCTATGAGGCCTACGAGGAGCTCGCGAAGGCGCGCCTCGACGCGCTCGCCGAGAGCCTCGCCTCGCGTGAGGGCGTCGTTGCGGTGTGGCTGACCCACCGCACCGGTGCGCTCGGCATCGGGGAAGTCGCGGTCGTCGCTGCGGTCGGCGCGGGGCACCGCCCTGAGGCGTTCGCGACCTGTCGTGACGCCATCGACCGCCTCAAGGCCGAGGTGCCGATCTGGAAGCAGGAGCATTGGGCCGATGGCGGCAGCCACTGGCCCGGCGCGACGTGAGAGGCA
>SLNF01000029.1 GCA_007133145.1 Nitriliruptorales bacterium | reverse complement strand
GCCGCCGCAAGCCCCTAGACCAGGCCCGCGAGCCGCCGCGCGCGCCGGGTGACCTCCGCGCGCGCCCTGCCCACCTCGACGGTCGTGCAGACCCCGTCGGCGACGACCTGCCGACCGCCGAGCCAACGGTCCTAGCGGGACTGCGCCTCCACCCGGTTGGCCATCACGTTCGCGAGTTCGCGCAGGGCGAGCCACGGCTGGTGCGCCGGCCGCGCCGCCCCCACCTCCATGAGCTCGGGCAGGGTCGACAGGCTCGTGAAGTGCAGCCGACCCCCCTCCAGCCCGATGAAGGCGCTCGAGGGCCCGCTGCGCCGCGCCTGCTCGTCGAGGAACTCCATGCAGCTCGCGGCCATTCGCGTCGCGAGGATGCGGTCGAACGGCGAGGGGTCCCCGCCCTGCTGCACGTGCCCGAGGATCGACTCGCGGACGTCGAAGAGGTCGCCGCCCTCCTTCTCGAAGAGCGCGTGGAGGAAGCCGGTCGTGTAGAGGGGGTCGGCATGCTCGCTGCGGATGATGAGCCCGAGGCGCTTGCCGTGGCGGAAGGCGGTGATCAGGTCGCCGACATCGTCGACAAGCTCGGTGAGGGCGATGCCATCCTCGGGCAGGTAGACCCGCTCGGCCCCGGCGGCCAGTCCGCCCATCATCGCGAGGTAGCCGCACTCGTTGCCCATGACCTCGACGACGAAGCAGCGCCGTGAGGCCACCGCCGACTGCTTGATCTTGTCGACGTCGCTGATGATCGAGTTCAGCGAGGTGTCGGCGCCGACGGAGAGCTCCGATCCGGGCAGGTCGTTGTTGATCGACGTCGGCATGCAGGCGATGGGGATGCGCAGCTCGGCATAACGCTCACGGGCGCGGTGCAGCGCGTGGGCCGCGCGGTAGCCCGAGAGGCCGCCGACCATGAGGATGCCGTCGATCCCGTGCTCGCGGAGCTGCGCGGCGATCTTGGCGATGCCCTCGTCGTCGGGGATGTAGCGGCTGATGCCGAGCTCCGCCCCGCCGCGGGAGGTCCAGCCCGAGACGCTCATCCAGTCCATCGGCTCGAGTGAGCCATCGCGTAGGCCGCGGAAGCCCCGCCGCACGCCGACGATCTCGTGACCCTCGTCGAGGGCGAGGCGCACC
This sequence comes from Nitriliruptorales bacterium, assembly GCA_007133145.1. Lineage (GTDB taxonomy): Bacteria > Actinomycetota > Nitriliruptoria > Euzebyales > Egibacteraceae > T1Sed10-49. The sequence continues at coordinate 6,160 of SLNF01000029.1, read as the reverse complement.
GCGGCGCGCACGGCGGTGTTCATCCCGGGGGCGGGGCCCCCGGCGTGCAGGACGGCGAAGCGCCGACTCGGCACGTCGGGACGGGGATCGCTGGGGTGGGACTGCGTGAGGGTCCGGAAGCGGTGCAGCGACTCGGCGAAGCTGCCGCCCCGCAACCGCATTGCCTCCTCGTAGTCCTGCTCGGCGATGCGGTCGGCGACCGACTTCGTCTTCTCCACGGCGGCCATGAGCGGCGAGCTCACGATCTGGTGCTCACGGATGCCGACGAGGCGCGCCTCCTCGTCGGCGTCCCCGCCGAGGAGCCGCTCGACCGCGGCGTGGCCGAGGGCGGTACCGAGGTAGCGATCGAAGGCACTGGGGGCCCCGCCGCGCTGGACGTGACCGAGGATCGTCACCCGGCAGTCCTCGCCCAGCTCCTCCTGCAGGATCGCCTGGACCTCGTGGCTCGTGATCGGGTTGCCACGCTCGTCCTGCGCGCCTTCGGCGACGATGACGATCGTCTGGCGTCGTCCAATCTCCCGTCCCGCGCGCAGCGACTCGCACATGCGCTCGGCCCAGCGCTCCCCCGGCGGCGGGCTCTCGGGGATGAGCACCCAGTTCGACCCGGTCGCGAGTGCGGACATGAGCGCGAGGTAGCCGCAGTGGCGCCCCATCACCTCGATGACGAAGGCACGCTGGTGGCTCGCGGCCGTCGAGTGGATCGCATCGACCGCCTCGGTGATCCGGTGCAGCGCGGTGTCGGTGCCGATCGTCATGTCCGTGCCGAACATGTCGTTGTCGATCGAGCCGACGAGGCCCATGAGTCGCAACCTGGGGTGCGCCGCAGCGAGCTCCTCGCCGATCTCCCCGGCCTCGACGAGCTCGGCGATGAGCTCGGGCCACTCCCGGCGGAAGAGGTCGGCCCCGGTGAGGCTGCCATCGCCGCCGATGACGACGAGCGCGTCGATGTCGCGCTCGACGAGGTTGCGCGCGGCCTTGCGCCGCCCCTCACGGGTGCGGAACTCCTCGGAACGCGCCGAGCCGATGACCGACCCACCCTTGTGGAGGATGCCGCCGACCTCGTCGGCCGACAGTGGCTTGATCGCCGGGCCGCCCTCGACGAGGCCGAGGTAGCCCTCGTAGATCGCGTAGACCGCAATGCCGTGGCTGCGCGCGGTCCTTACGACGGCGCGCACCGCGGCGTTCATGCCCGGCGCGTCGCCGCCGCTCGTGAACACCGCGAGGTTGCCGATCCTGCTCTGCTCGCTCACCGCTGCCTCCTCCTGTGCCGCCGTCGTCGTCCGCGCGACACCGTCACCCGCGACGTCATCACCGCCGTCACCGTAACGGGCCACTACGCTGCCGTCGGCGGCTCATGGCAAGGGAGCGGCAATGGATGACCTCTCGACCCAGCTCGGCCTCATCGCCGTGCTCATCCTGCTCAACGGGCTGCTCTCGGGCAGCGAGATCGCGCTCATCAGCCTACGGGAGGACCAGCGTCAGCGTCTCGGGGAGCGCGGACGGGCCGGCGCTGCGCTCGCGCGGTTGACCGCCGAGCCCAACCGCTTCCTCGCTACGATTCAGATCGGCATCACCCTCACGGGGTTCCTCGCCTCGGCCACCGCCGCGGTGACGCTCGCCGAGCCACTCGTCGAGCCCCTCGGGGCGCTCGGCGGCGCCGCGCGGCCGACCGCGGTGGCGCTCGTCACCGTCGTGCTCACCTCCGTGACACTCGTCGTCGGCGAGCTCGCCCCCAAGCGCCTCGCGCTGCAGCGCAGCGAGGGTTGGGCGCTGTGGGCCGCTCGGCCGATCGACCTCCTCGCGACCCTCGCGCGTCCGGCGGTGTGGACCCTCGGCGCGGCCAGCGACGGGCTCGTGCGCCTCCTCGGCGGTGACCCCCGCCGCGGCGCGAAGGAGATCAGCGCCGAGGAGCTACGCGAGATGGTCGCGCGGCAGCCGGAGCTCTCGGCCAAGGAGCGCGAGATCATCCACGACGCCTTCGACTTCGCCGACCGCCCGCTGCGCACGATCCTGCGTCCACGCAACGAGGTCGTCGCCCTGCCGGCGGACCTGCCCGCCGCCTCCGCGGCGCTCACCCTCGCCGAGGCGGGGCACTCGCGCGCGCCGGTGCGAGGCGAGGACCTCGACGACGTGCGTGGCACCGTGCACCTCCGCGCGCTCATCGGCGCGGAAGGCCCCGTCGTGGCGCACGCCCTCGAGTCGGTGTTCCTGCCCGAGAGCCTCGGCGCCCTCGACGCCCTGCGCGCGTTGCAGCGCCAACGCCAGCACCTCGCGATCGTCGTCGCCGAGCACGGCGGCACCGAGGGGATCGTCACCGTCGAGGACCTCCTCGAGGAGCTCGTCGGGGAGATCTGGGACGAGGGCGAGCCGCCCCGCCACGGCGCGGAGCCCCGCGGGGACGGCACCTACGCCGTACTCGGCACCACGCCCGTCCACGACCTCGCCGACCTCGGCGTCGTCCTGCCCGAGGGGCCCTACTCGACGGTGGCCGGCCTCGTGCTCGAGCGTCTCGGGCGCCTCGCCGAACCCGGGGACGCGGTGCAGGTGGCGGGCTGGCGCCTCGAGGTCGAGTCCGTCCGCGGCAACGCCATCGAGCGTCTGCGCGTCACCGCACAACCTCCCGACACGACCCCGTAGCGGGGCGCCCCTGCCCGACCGCCGGGAGCGGGACCGGTCGCGAACGGCAGGCGGGCGGGCGCGCGGCGCTCCCGCGCCGAGCGCGACATGAGCCACGGGGCACCCTCAGCGCCAACCGCCCGTGCGCTCCACGCGCACCGCGCTCAGGGACGTCCCGGAGGACTCGACGGCACCGTCCGGTCACGTTACCGTGCACCGTCCGTGTCCCGACTCCGGGACCGCGCGGGGGAAGGGTGAGCGTCATCGAAGCCGTACGCAGTCTCGTAGGGCGTCTCCGCGCCCTCCCGCGCCGGGCGGTCGTGGCCGGCCTCGTGCTCGTCGCCCTCGGCGCGACCCTGACGATCGCCACGGCGGTGTGGGCGCAGGAGCACCGCGCTGGCGAGCGGCTGCTCCCCGGCGCGACCGTCGCGGGCGTCGACGTCGGCGGGCTCCCCGTCGGCGAGGCCACGCCGCTCGTCGCGGCGTCGGTCGAGGACCGTCTCGACGCCGAGGTCACCGCCCGCCTCGGCACCCGGGCGTGGACGACGACCGCCCGCGAGCTCGGCGGCGGCGTCGACGCCGAAGCGGCGGTGGCGACCGCCGCCGAGGCCGCGAGCCGGACGGGTGTGTGGCAGCTCGCCGCCCTGCGCTGGTTCGGTGCGGAGGCCGAGGCCGAGGTGCCCGACGACCTCGGCCTCGACGAGGACCGCGTCGCCGGGTGGCTCGCCGACATCGCCGCGGCCGTCGACGTCGAGCCGGCCTCGGCGAGCCTCGTCTGGACGGGGCAGGAGACCGTCGTCGTCGGCGACACGACGGGACAGCGGCTCGACGTCGCCGACGGCGAAGCCGCGGTGCGCAGGGCCGTCGCCGAGGGCGCGGCGACCTTCGACCTCAGCGTCGAGGAGTTGCCCGCAGCCCTCGACCGCGCCGACGCCACCCGCTTGCGGGCCGACGTCGACGCCGCGGTGCGCGAGCGCCTCGACGCGCCCATCACGCTCAGCGCCGGCGAGGCCGACCGCGAGGTCACCGCCACCGACCTCGGCGCACGGCCTCGCCTCGGGGCCCTCCTCGAGCACGCCGCAGCGCGCGCCGCCGCCGGCCACGACCCCGCCGGCGCCCTCGCCCAGCGGCCCCTCGTCCCCGTCGACCTCGACGCGGCGGCCGTCGAGGCCACACTCGCCGAGATCGCCGAGGAGGTCGACGTCGCCCCCGTCGACGCGAGCGTGACGCCCTCGGGTGGTTGGCTCGCCTTCACCGACGCCGCGGAGGGCCGCGAGCTCGATCGCGCAGCGGCCGCCTCGGCCGTGACCGCTGCGGTCGACGACGGCCACGACGGGGTTGACCTGCCCGTGGCGACCCTCACGCCCGAGCGCACCGGCGAGGACCTGCGCGACGTCCTCCTCGTGCGCCAGAACGAGCGCCGCCTCTACCACTACCGCGACGGGGAGATCGTCGCGGACTGGCCGGTCGCGGTCGGCAGCGGCGGCCAGCCCACGCCGGTGGGGACCTTCCACATCGGGGCGAAGCGCCACATGCCGACCTGGCACAACCCGGCGCCGGACCGCTGGGGGGCGGACATGCCCGACGTCATCGGTCCCGGGCCGAACAACCCCCTCGGCGTGCGGGCCCTCAACTGGAACAGCGGTGGACGCGACACGCTCATCCGGTTCCACGGCACGGCGAACGTCGGCTCGATCGGCCAGGCGTCCTCCAACGGCTGCGTCCGGCTCTCCAACCCTGACGTCGTCGAGCTCTACGACCGCATCCCGCAGGGCACGACGGTCGTGTCGATCCGCGAGTAGGCGGCCCCGGCGGAACCGCGCCACGTTCGCGGACGCAGGAACGGCGCGCGATGATCGGGGGGACGGCACCGACCGAGAAGGAGTCGACGTGGACGCAGCCCCCCTCACCGCCACCGACGAGTGGGCCGCCCTCGAGCGGCACCAGGCCGCGATCGCCGAGACCCACCTCGCCGACCTCTTCGCCGAGGACCCCGAGCGCGGAGAGCGCCTCACCCTCGAGGTCGGCGACCTCTACCTCGACTATGCCAAGCACCGCCTGACCGACGAGACGCTGTCCCTGCTCGTGGCCCTCGCCCGCCGGGCCGACCTGGCGGGCAGCATCGACGCAATGTTCGCCGGTGAGCGCATCAACGTCACCGAGGACCGGGCGGTGCTGCACACCGCGCTGCGGGCACCCGCCGACGCCGAGGTCACCGTCGACGGTGAGAACGTCGTGCCGGCGGTCCACCGGGTGCTCGGGCGCATGGCCTCCTTCGCCGAGCGCGTGCGGAACGGCTCGTGGACCGGGCACACCGGCAAGCCCATCCGCAACGTCGTGAACATCGGCATCGGCGGCTCCGACCTCGGCCCGGCGATGGCCTACCAGGCGCTCAAGGCGCACAGCGACCGCTCGCTCACCTTCCGCTTCATCTCGAACATCGACGGCACCGACGTCACCGAGTCGCTGCGCGACCTCGACCCCGCCGAGACCCTCTTCATCGTCTGCTCGAAGACCTTCACGACGCTCGAGACGCTCACGAACGCCACGACCGCGAGGGACTGGCTGACCGCGACGCTCGGCGACGACGCCGTCGCCTCGCACTTCGTCGCGGTGTCGACGGCGGCCGAGAAGGTCGAGGCCTTCGGCATCGACGCCGCGAACATGTTCGAGTTCTGGGACTGGGTCGGCGGCCGCTACTCCTTGCCGTCGGCGATCGGGCTCTCGCTCATGGTCGCGCTCGGCGCGGAGGGCTTCACCGAGGTCCTCGAGGGCTACCACCTCATGGACGAGCACTTCCGCAGCGCCCCGCTCGAGGCGAACATGCCCGCCCTGCTCGGGCTCATCGGCGTCTGGTACGTCAACTTCTTCGGGGCGTCGAGCCATGCCGTGCTGCCCTACAGCGAGGAGCTCGCCCGCTTCCCTGCCTACCTCCAGCAGCTCGACATGGAGAGCAACGGCAAGCGCGTGACCCTCGACGGCGAACAGGTGGGGTGGCACACCGGTCCGGTCGTCTGGGGGGAGCCGGGCACCAACGGCCAGCACGCCTTCTACCAGCTGCTCCATCAGGGCACCGAGCTCGTGCCGTGTGACTTCATCGGCACCGCGAGGCCCACCCACCCCCACCAGCTCCACCACGACCTCCTCGCAGCGAACCTCTTCGCACAGTCCGAGGCGCTGGCGTTCGGCAAGCCGGCTGCGGCGGTCGCCGCCGAGGGCGTCGCCGAGGAGCTCATCGCCCACCGCACCTTCCCGGGCAACCGCCCCTCGAGCACGATCCTCGCGCCGTCGCTCACCCCGCGTGTCCTCGGCCAGCTCGTCGCGCTCTACGAGCACAAGGTCTTCACCCAGGGGGTGCTCTGGGACATCAACTCCTTCGACCAGTGGGGTGTCGAGCTCGGCAAGGTGCTCGCCGGCCGCATCTCCCCGGAGTTGCAGTCCGTCGCCGAGCCCGAGCTCGTCCACGACAGCTCGACCAACGCCCTCATCCGGCGCTACCGCTCACTGCGCGAGGGCTGATCCTCCCGCTCGGCGGCGTCCCGGG
>SLNF01000186.1 GCA_007133145.1 Nitriliruptorales bacterium | reverse complement strand
CGTCGTGGAGGCGCACGGCCTTCGTAGCGAGGGGCCCGGCGGGCACCGGCCCGCCGAGCACGAGCGCCCTCGCGGTCATGCGGCGGGTGCGTCGACGAGGCCGCGGGCGAGGTCGGCGAGACGCCGGGCGTAGGCGCGGGGGTCGTCGAGCATCGGGAAGTGGTCCCAGGCGGGCACGCGCACGACTTCGGCCCGTGGCAGCAAGGCGCGGTAGTCCTCGACCTGCTCGACGGCGAGGACGCGCTCGTCCTCGCCCCACAGCAGGACCGACGGCACGTCGACGGGCGCGAGCGAGTCGAACCACTCGGCGTCGATGATGCGGAACATCGTCCCGAAGGCCGCGCAGCGCCCGTAGGCGGCGAGCATGCGGTCGGCGACGTCGACGGGCGTCTCGGGCGAGAGCGCGAGACGGCGCAGCAGCGGACGCGTCGCCGGCGCGGCGATCAGGTGCTGCAGCACGCGCGTCGCCCCGGGCAGGCGCATGAGTCGCGGCAGCGCGCGCTCGTCGAGGCGCGTGCCGACCGGCGCGTGGAGGATGACCCCGTCGACCTGCCCGGCGTGGCGCTGGAGGAGGTCGAGCGCGAACGCGCCGCCGATGCCGTGGCCGAGCAGGACCCGCGGTCGCGGGGCGTCGAGGACGTGGCCGGCGAGGGCCTCGGCGTAGCCGGCGACGTCGGTCAGCGCCGGGTCGGCGGGCTCGTCGGGGAAGCCGGGCAGGGTGGGGGCGCGCAGTCGCACGTCGGACGTCAGGTGCTCGTGGAGGAGGGCGAAGCGCAGGCCGCCCCCGCCGTTGCCGTGCGCTGCGACGATCGTGAACGGTCGGCTCATGCGCCCTCGCCTACCCGCCGGCGCGGTGGCCTATCCCCGTTCGTGGGAGCGCGTTGCCCGCGAGGCGTGGCATCGCGCGCCGGGTGGGTATGAACCCCCGCTGGAGGGGGCAGCGAGGGCTCGGCCCTCTCGACGGAAGGACCCGCCATGACGGAGCAACCGGTCGCGCTCGTGCTCGGGGGCGGTGGGGGCATCGGCAGCGCCCTCACCCGCCGCCTCGCCGGGTCCGGCCACCACGTCGTCGTCGCCGGGCGGCGTCGCGAGCCGCTCGAGGCCGTCGCCGCCGACGTCGGCGGCGGCGTCGAGGTGCGCCTCGCCGACGCGACCGACCCCGACGCCGTCGACGCCCTCGTCGAGGGCGTGACCGAGGCCCACGGCCGCCTCGACGCCGCGGCGAACACCGTGGGGTCCCTGCTGCTCAAGCCCGCCCACCGCACGAGCGTCGAGGAGTACCGCGACGTCCTCGCGACGAACCTCGACAGCGCGTTCTTCCTCGTGCGCGCCGCGACGAAGGCGATGCAGCGCACCGGCGGGGCGATCGCGCTCGTCTCCTCGGTGGCCGGCCGCTTCGGCATGAACCACCACGAGGCGATCGCCGCCGCGAAGGCCGGCGTCGAGGGCCTCGTCGTCGCCGCTGCGGCCTCCTACGCCGCGCGCGGGATCCGCGTCAACGCCGTGGCCCCCGGCCTCGTCGCCACCCCGATGACCGAGCGCCTCACGAGCAACGAGACCTCCCGCAAGGTCAGCGAGCACATGCACCCCCTGGGTCGTCTCGGCGAGCCCGACGACATCGCCTCGGCGCTGGCCTGGCTCCTCGACCCCGCCAACGGCTGGGTCACCGGCCAGGTCCTCGGCGTCGACGGCGGCATGGGCACCGTCCAGCCGCGGCGGACCGCCTGATGCCGCGCTTCACCTACGCGAGCCGCCTGCCGGTCAGCCAGGAGGAGGCCTTCGCCTGGCACGACCGGCCCGGCGCCCTCGAGCGACTCTCCCCGCCGTTCCTGCCCGGCCGCGTCGAGTACCGCGACGGCTCCCTCGAGGAGGGCTCCCGGGTCGTCCTGCGCATGGGCCCGACCCGGCTCGCGCCGCGCTGGCACGCCCGCCACGTGACCTACGACCCGCCGCGGGAGTTCCGCGACGTCCAGGAGTCGGGCCCGTTCGCGGCCTTCGACCACCGCCACCGCTTCAGCGCCGAGAGCGAGGACACGAGCCTGCTCACCGACGACGTCGTCTACCGCGTGCCCCTCGGGGCGCTCGGGGAGGCCGTCGCCGGGCCGATCGTCCGCCGCCAGCTCACGCGGATGTTCGCCTACCGCCACCGCCGCACGGTGGCCGACCTCGCGGCGCACGCCGCGGCCCGACGGAAGGGAGTGACCCCCATGCGCATCGCCATCACCGGCTCGTCGGGCCTCATCGGCGAGGCCCTCACCGCGTTCCTCACCACCGGCGGCCACGAGGTCGTCCGCGTCGTGCGGCGCGACCCCTCCGAGGACGAGGTGTTCTGGGACCCGGCGAGCGGCCGCATCGACGCCAACGCGCTGCGCGGCGTCGACGCCGTCGTGCACCTCGCCGGCGAGTCGATCGCCTCGGGGCGCTGGACCGCCGAGCGCAAGCGGCGCATCCTCGAGAGCCGCACCGAGAGCACGCGTCTGCTCGCCGAGACCCTCGCGTCGCTCGGCGACGAGGGGCCGGCCACACTCGTGTGCGCCTCGGGCATCAACTACTACGCCGACGGCGGTGACGAGGTCCTCGACGAGGACAGCCCCGCCGGTGACGACTTCCTCGCCCGCACCTGCGTGGCCTGGGAGGCCGCCGCCGACCCGGCACGCGAGGCCGGGGTGCGGGTCGCGCACCTGCGGACCGCCGCGGTGCTGAGCCCCGCGGGCGGCGCGCTGGCGAAGCAGCTCCCGATCTTCCGGGCCGGGCTCGGCGGGCGCTTCGGCAACGGTCGGCAGTACGACCCGTGGGTCTCCCTCGACGATGCCGTCGGGCTCTACCACCACGCCCTCACGACGCCGGAGATCGAAGGGCCGGTCAACGCCACCGCGCCCAACCCGGTCACGAACGCCGAGTTCACCCGCACGCTCGCGAAGGTCCTGCGCCGCCCGGCGGTCGTGCCGATCCCGAAGTTCGCTCCCCGCCTGCTGCTCGGCGAGATGGTCGACGGGCTGCTCTACCCCAGCCTGCGGGCGGTGCCCCGGGTGGCCGAGGAGACCGGCTACCGCTTCGCCCACCCCGAGCTCGAGGGCTGCCTGCGCGACGTGCTCGGCCGCCCCGCCGCGTAGCATGCGCACGACTCGCCTCGAGGAGCGCACGACGACGAGGAGGCTGCGATGAGCGCCGCGGACACCGACGTCCTCATCGTCGGCGGCGGGCTCGCCGGGCTCGCCGCCGCGAGGGAGCTCGAGGAGGCCGGGGTGGACTGGCTCCTCCTCGACGCCGCCGACGCCCCCGGCGGGCGGATGCGCACCGACGTCGTCGACGGCTTCGCCCTCGACCGCGGGTTCCAGGTGCTGCTCACCGCCTACCCCGAGGCCCGCGAGGTCCTCGACTACGACGCCCTCGACCTCCACGCCTTCCTGCCGGGCGCGCTCGTGCGCGTCGAGGGGTCGCTGCGGCCGGTCAGCGACCCGTTCCGGCTGCCGAGCCGTGCGCTGCGCACGGCCCGAGCGCCGATCGGCTCGCTCGCCGACAAGGTGCGGGTGGCGAGCCTGCGCCGGCGCGTGCGCGACGAGGACCCGTTCGCCGTGCCCGAGCAGACGACCCTCGAGGACCTCCGTGCGCTCGGGTTCAGCGAGCGGATCATCGACCGCTTCTTCCGTCCGTTCCTCGGCGGCGTGCTCCTCGACCCCGACCTCCGCACCTCCAACCGGATGTTCCGGTTCGTCATGAAGATGTTCGCCGAGGGCGACAGCGTCCTGCCCGCCGGCGGCATCGAGGCGATCCCCGCCCAGCTCGCCGCGTCCCTGCCCGCCGGGCGGCTGCGGATGGGCACCGCCGTCGCGGCGCTGCACGGGCGTGAGGCCACCCTCGCCGACGGCGACGAGCTCTACGCCCGGCGCGCCGTCCTCGTCGCCACCGACGGCCCCGGCGCGGCCACCCTCCTCGAGGAGGTCGACGACCCCGGATCGCGGGCGACGACGACGCTGTACTTCGCCGCGGAGCGCCCACCGGTGGCCGAGCCGATGCTCATCCTCGACGGCGACGACTCCGGGCCGGTCAACCACCTCTGCGTGCCGAGCCAGATCGCGCCGGGCTATGCCCCCGAGGGCGCCGCGCTCATCTCCGCCTCGGTCGTCGACGACGGCGGCCTGCGTCCCGAGGCCCTCGCCGAGGCCGTGCGCACCCAGCTGCGCGGCTGGTTCGGCCCGGGGGTGCGCACGTGGCGGCTGCTCGGGGCCTACCACGTCGCGCACGCGCAGCCCGCCCAGGACCCCCCGGCCCTCGCCGAGCCCGTACGCGCCCACCGCCTCGGCGCGGGCCGCTACGTCGCCGGGGACCACCGCGAGAACGCCTCGATCAACGGCGCGCTGCGCTCGGGACGCCGGGCCGCCGAGGCCGTGCTCGCCGATACCGCGGCGTGACCGGGCTGCTCCTGGCCCACGCGGCGGCGACGTGGGCGATGGTCGGGCTGATCTGGACGATCCAGGTGTTGCACTACCCGCTCTTCGCCGCCGTCGGCCAGGCGGACTTCGCCGCCTACGAGGCCACCCACACCCGGCGGATCACCGCCCTGCTCGCCGTGCCGTGGGGCGTGGAGGCCGCGACGACCCTCGCCCTCGCCGCCCTCGTCCCGCCGGGGACCGCCCGCATGCTCGCCTGGGCCGGGGTGCTGCTGCTCGGTGGCATCGTCGCGGCGACGGTCGTCCTCCAGGTGCCGCTGCACCGCGCGCTCTCCGAGGGCTTCGCGCCTCCGGCCCACCGGCGGCTCTTGGCCACGAACTGGCTGCGCACCGTGTTGTGGACCGCCAGGGGGGCGGTCGCCCTCGCCCTCCTCGTCGTCATGGGGGCGGCGTGAGCGACGAGGACGAGGTCGGGGCCAACCGGTCCGAGCCCCGCCGCGGGCCGCGCCCGGGGCAGCCGCCGACGGGCTGGCCGCTGACGAGGCGGCTCTTCGCGCTCACCGCCGCTGTCGCGGTGGCGATCACCCTCGTGCTCGTCGCCACCATCGCACTCGGCTCGTGATCCCCGCTCAGCCGGGGTAGCCGCGCCGGCAGCCCTCGGCGAGCTCGGCGGTGAGCTCGGCCACCGCCGCCGGGCCACCGCCGGCGATCGCGCGCACGAGGGCGGAGCCGACGATGACGCCGTCGGCGAAGCCGGCGACCTCCTCGGCCTGCGCGGCGGTCGACACGCCGATGCCGACGCAGACCGGACGCTCGCTGACCTCCCGCAGGCGCCCGACGAGCGGGCGTGCGCTCTCGGCGAGGGTCTCCCGGGTCCCGGTCACGCCCATCGTCGAGGTCGCGTAGACGAAGCCGGTCGAGGCCTCCGCGGCGGCGGCCAGACGCTCCTTGGAGGACACCGGCGCGGTGAGGAACACCGTCGCGAGGTCGTGGGCATCGGCCGCGGCACGCCACGGGCCGCCCTCCTCCCCGGGCAGGTCGGGGATGATGGCCCCCGCGAGGCCCGCCTCGGCGGCGTCGGCGGCGAAGGCATCGAGGCGCTCGGTGCCCCCGTAGTGCCACACGAGGTTGTAGTAGGTCATCACGAGCGCCGGCGTGTCGATGGCGGCGGTGAGCTCGGCGCACATCGCGAAGTCGTCGCGCGGGGTGAGCCCCGCCTCGAGCGCGATCTGGTTCGCGGCCTGGATCGTCGGGCCGTCCATGAGCGGGTCGGAGTAGGGGAAGCCGACCTCGAGGAGGTCCGCGCCGCCCTCCACCGCGGCCTCGAGGCAGGCCTGGGAGGTCGCGAGGTCGGGGTAGCCGGCCGGCAGGTAGATCACGAGGGCGGCGCGGCCCTCGTCGTTGGCTGCACGGATCGCCGCCTCGACGCTCGCCGCCCGCGAGCCCGCCGCGGTCGGCGTGGGGCTGCTCACGACGTCGCCTCCGCGCCGAGGGCCTCACCGCTGACCTCGCGCAGCACCCGCTCGACCTCGTCGACGTCCTTGTCGCCCCGGCCGGAGAGGTTGAGGACGACGACGCCGTCGGGACCGAGCTCGCCGGCGAGGCGCAGCGCCGGCAGGACCGCGTGGGCGGGCTCGAGCGCCGGGATGATGCCCTCGAGCTCGGAGAGCAGGCGGAAGCCCTCGAGCGCCTCGGTGTCGCTGGCCGCGAGGTAGGTTCCGCGACCGGAGTCGGCGAGCCAGGCGTGCTCGGGGCCGACGCCGGGGTAGTCGAGGCCGGCGGAGACCGAGTGGGTGGGCCGCACCTGGCCGTAGTCGTCCTGGAGGACGTAGCTGCGCGCGCCGTGGAGGATGCCCTCGGTGCCGCCGGAGATCGTCGCGGCGTGCCGCGGAGTGTCGAGGCCCTCGCCGCCGGCTTCGACGCCGACGAGGCGCACGCCGGCGTCGGCGATGAACGGATGGAACACCCCCATCGCGTTCGAGCCGCCCCCGACGCAGGCGACGACGGCGTCGGGCAGGCGCCCCTCGCGCGCGAGGACCTGCGCGCGGGTCTCCTCACCGATGACCTTCACGAACTCGCGCACGAGCATCGGGAAGGGGTGTGGGCCGACGACCGAGCCGATGAGGTAGTGCGTCGTGGCGACGTTGGTGACCCAGTCGCGCATCGCCTCGTTGATCGCGTCCTTGAGCGTGCGCGTACCCGAGGTCACCGGCACGACCTCGGCGCCCATGAGCTGCATCCGCACGACGTTGAGGTGCTGCCGCCGGGTGTCCTCCTCGCCCATGTAGACGACGCACTCCATGCCGAGCAGCGCGGCGATCGTCGCCGTGGCCACGCCGTGCTGGCCCGCGCCGGTCTCGGCGATGAGCCGGCGCTTGCCCATGCGCTCGGCGAGCAGCCCCTGGCCGAGGACGTTGCAGAGCTTGTGGCTGCCGGTGTGGGCGAGGTCCTCGCGCTTGAGGTAGATCCGGGCGCCGCCGCCGTGCGCGGTGAGGCGCTCGGCGAGGTAGAGCTTCGTCGGCCGGCCGCCGTAGTCCTCGCGCAACGCGGTCATGCGCGCGGCGAACGCGGGGTCGGCCTGGGCCTCGGCGAGGGCGCCCTCGAGCTCGTCGAGGGCCCCGACGAGGGCCTCGGGCACGAAACGGCCGCCGAAGCGGCCGTAGTGGCTGGCGTCGGTGGCAGGAAGGTCGGTCGCGGTCACGGTCGCTCCAACGTCGCTCGCCCCGGGTCGTCCCCCCGCTCGCCACGCCCGGCTGCCACCAGGCTACGCACCTCCGCGGCAGGATCCACCGCGGTGACGACGTGGGTGCCGACGAGCACGGCGTCGGCGCCCGCGGCGGCGACCCGGGCGACGTCGGCGGGCGCGGCCACGCCCGACTCCGCGACCGCCAGCGCTCCGTCGGGCAGCGCCTCGACGCAGGCGGCGAAGCGCGCGGGGTCGACCTCGAGGGAGGCGAGGTCGCGGGCGTTGACGCCGACGACGG
>SLNF01000324.1 GCA_007133145.1 Nitriliruptorales bacterium | reverse complement strand
TAGAACCACCCCATCGCCTCTCCGCCGCGCCCCGGCCACCCCCGGGGCGCACACCCCTGCCAGCACACAACCCGCCCGCGGGCAGCGTGTGGCGGCGGCCAGCGCGACGGCCGGGCAAGACCGCCGCGAGGGACTATCGCCATGGCAGGGACACCCGGCCGCGCAGGGATCAGACCCACGGGCGGCATGTCTCAGGGGCGAGATGGCCGACGAGGGACTCCACCGGCCACGTGAGCAGCAGCGTGGCGATGCCGGCCACCGGCATCCAGAGGGCGACCGCGATTGCGACGAAGGTCACGAGCGCGCTCGAGCCCCAGCTCAGGACGCTCCAGCGGAAGGCACCCGGAGGGGGTCGCTCACTCCAGGCGTCCACGCGCCAAGCCCGCAGCAAGAGGAGCATGTGCAAGACCGCGATGATCGCGACGAGCGCGAGATACGGTACGACCGCGGCGCGGGCCGTCGGGTCGATGCCGATGAGGCTCGTGGGCCAGGGCACGAGAGCGACCGCACCGAGCAGCACGAGCGTAAGCGCGACGAGACCCGGTTCGAGTTCCCCGAGCATGGCAACGAAGCTGTGGTGGACCCACCAGAAGTGCGCGATCACGGCGAAGCTGATGGCGAAGGCCAGCAGTTGCGGCCATTGGGCTACGACCGCCGCAGCCAGCGCGTCGCCCCCGGCGACGGGTGACTCGATGCGCAGGACGAGCACGGTCATCGCGATCGCGAACAGGGCGTCGCTGAGGTTCGCGACTCGCGAGAACTCGACACCGCCCCGCGGATAGTGTCCACGACGCCCCGGCGTTGCCTCCTCGACCACGGCCATCCTCCCCGCCTGCCGCACCTCGTCCTGGGACACCAAGGACGTCACCCCCGAGACGACCCCCTCCGGCGCGCCTGACGGTAGCGCCCCGTCGGTGTCGCCGCCGCCTCCCTCAGCGCCAGGACCTCCGGGCACCGCCGCCGCGACACATCAGGGGACGCTGAACCAGCCGCCAAGACGATCGCCCAGGGCGCGACGCTACCCTCACCCTCCAGAGGGTCGCCGGAAGGGCTGGATGAGCGGAGCGGCCTCCCTGCGAAAGGACGCCCGGGATGCTTCGCCTACTCGCATTCGCGCTCGCGCTGCTCGCCCTCGGCGCCTGCGCGACCGGAGAGGACGCCGACGGCGCCGACAACGGGCAGGCCGACGAGGGCGGTGGAATCGCCCCGCTCACCGGCTTGCCGGTCGATGACGCCTCGGTCCTGGAGCGCCCTCCACTTGCAGTCAAGATCGACAACCTCGCCGCGGCGCGACCGCAGAGCGGCGTCGAGCACGCCGACATCGTCGTCGTCGAGCCCGTCGAGGGCGCCACCCGCCTCATCGCGACGTTCCACTCGCGCGATCCCGGCGAGGTTGGCCCGGTCCGGTCGGGTCGGCTGCTCGACGCTGATCTCCTGCCGCCACTGGAGCCGGTCTTCGCGATGTCCGGCGCTCACGGCCCCGTCGAGGAGGAGCTGCGGGCCGCGTTGCCGGTCGTGATCTCGGAGGGGCAGAGCGAGGGCTGGCGACGCAGCGACGAGCGCGCCGCGCCACACGACCTCTACGTGGAGGCCGCGAGCCTCTGGGCCGCCAGCGTTGGGTTGCCGGCCGCCTCGACGGCCTGGGACTTCGCCGAGGCCCCGGACGGCGGCACGGCGATCGACTCTGCGGAGATCGCCTACCCACAGGCGGGTAGCTCGGGCTGGGTGTGGAGCGCCGACGCCGGCCGCTGGCTGCGGTTGCAGGATGGTGGGGAGCACACCGCGATGTCCGGCGACCGCCTCGGCGGCGAAACCGTCGTCGTCCTCGAGGTCGCGGTGACCGGCAACGAACGCCTGCCGATCGACCTCGTCAGTGGGGGCTCCGCGACGGTGCTGCGCGACGGACGCGCCTTCGAGGCCTCCTGGCAGAAGGCCTCGCGCGACAGCCAGCTCGAGGTCCTCACCGCCGAGGGCGCGCCCTTCCCCCACGCTGTCGGCCAGTCATGGTTGGAGCTGATGCCGACCAGCGGCGGGCTCAGCCTCGAGCCCGCCGCCGACGAGGGCGGCGTCGGGCCGGACGGTACGGACGGGTAGCCCCAACGGCACCCAACCCCAGCTTCGGCGACCCCGAGACCCGAGCGACCCGATGATGACGTCGCCTCTCGACCGGCTCGGCCCGGGGAGCGTCGAGCCGCGAGCGGCCCGGGGGCGCGGGTGGCGCCCCGCGCTCCCGGCCTACATCCCGGGGAGCATCCACGCTCGGCCGCGCGGGACCTCGGCGCCCTTGCCCAGCAGGACCTGCACGACGGCGATGCGGCGGGCCTCGAAGGCCGCTGCCGACCCGGCCATGTAGGCCCGCCAGGTGCGGTAGGTGCGCTGACCAACCGCGGCGACGACGTCGTCACGACGCTCCTCGAGGCGGCGCACCCACGCACGCAGCGTGAGGGCGTAGTGAGGGCGGAGCTGCTCGACGTCGAGGAGCTCGAGACCGGCACGCTCGGCGTCACGCACCAGGCGCCAGGCCGGCACGAGACCACCGTCGGGGAAGACGTGCGCGGAGATGAACGTGCGCTCCGACCCTCGCCTGACCCAGTCGGCGTCGCCCGTCACGATGCCGTGCGTCAGCGCGAGCCCGCCGGGACGTAGCAGCTGCCTCACCCGTTCGTGGTAGGCCTGGAGCTGCTGGGGGCCCACGTGCTCGATCATCCCGATCGAGCACACCGCGTCGAAGGTGCCCTCGACGTCCCGGTAGTCCTGCAACCGCACGTCCGCGACGTCAGCGAGCCCGCGCTCGGCGAGACGGCGGCGGCCGATCTCAGCCTGCCGCTCGGACAGGGTCACCCCCACCCCGGTCGCGCCGAAGTGCTCGGCGGCGTGGGCGAGCAACGAGCCGTACCCGCAGCCGATGTCGAGCAGCCGACTGCGCGGGCCGAGACGGAGCTTGCGGCAGACGAGGTCGAGCTTGCGGCGCTGCGCGACCTCGATGGACTCCTCGGGATCGTCGAAGTAGGCACAGGAGTAGACGAGCTCGTCGTCGAGGAACGCGTCGTAGAGCGCCTGCGGATGGTCGTAGTGGAACGCGATCGCCTGACGGTCGCGACGCTTGCTCCGCCGGCGGCCCTCGAGCCTCGCGCGATGCCGCCTGGCCTCGGCCGTCGGGCGTCGGTACGCGAGCAGGTGCCGCAGGAGCCGCACGAGGCGCCGGGCGGGCGGCCGGTGCTCACCGAGACCCTCGAGGGTGGCCATCGCCTCGACGAGGTCGCCCTCGACGTCGACATGGCCGATGACGTAGGCCTCGCCCGCCGAGAGGTCCGACGGAGGCAGCAGCAACGCCCGGAGGGCCTCGGGGGACTCGAGGACGATGCGGTAGCCACCATCAGAGCCGAGCTCCTGCCCGTCCCAGAGGCGCACCGGCAACGCGACCCCGGTGACCTCGGTGAGCTCGCGGTGCAGGACCTCCGCCCGCTCGGTCGACGCGGCGCGCGACGTGTCAACCGCCGCCATGGTGGACCCCTCCTCACGGCAACGCGGCGTTGAACGCGTTCTTTGCCCACTACCCGACGGTTGGAGAAGGGAAACCGGCGCCGTCGATGGGAGTGCCCGGCCGAGCTGAGCGGGTTGCGCGGCCGTGGCGCCCCACGGGCGGTCAGCGCTGCGCCGCCTCCTCGATCGCGCGCAGGACGCGCTGCTCGGAGACGCGCTGGCGGGTCCCGAGCTGCTGGGCGAAGAGGCTGACCCGCAACTCCTCGAGCATCCAACGGATCGGCACCGCGCGGGGGCCCACCCGCCGCACGAGATCGGTGTAGGCCCGCTCGACCGCGGTCACCCGCGCGGAGAGCTCACGGTCGCGGCCGGGGGCGCGCGGGAGCTTGTCGAGGCGCACGGCGACCGCCTCGAGGTAGCGCGGCAGGTCCCCGAGGCGCTCCCGGCCGGTGCGGGCGATGAAGCCGGGGCCGACGAGACGGCCGAGGTGCGCCCGCGCGTCGGCGACGCTGTCGGCGAGATCCCCGCCGTCGAGCTTCGCGAGACGCGCCTCGACCCTGGCGGCGGCGTCGAGCACGCGCCGGACGTCGCCGAGGATCGCGAGCACCGCGTCGGTGAGCCCCGAGGCCACGGTCTCGCGGAGCGCGGCGAAGCCCTCGGCGTCGCGTACCGGTCCGCCGGCGGAGGCCATGAGCGCGTCGACCGCGCAGGCGGCGGCGTCCTCGAGGAGCGCGCCGACGCTGCCGTGGGGGTTGCGCGACAGCGCGAGCTTGTCCTCCCGCGACAGCGACCCCTGCAGCACCCGGGTCGGCAGCGGCGCGGACAGCCGCAGCAGCCGGCGGGTGCCCCGCCACATCGCCTGGCGTTGCTCCTCCGGCGTCGACAGCACCTGCACGCCAACGGTCTCGCCCTCGTCGACGAGCGCCGGGTAGCCCCGCAGGACCCCGCCTGCACCAGCGAGCTCGACGACCGGGGGCAGGGCGCCGAAGGTCCACGAGGTCGCACCGGTGGCCTCGAGGCCCTCGGCGAGGCCGGCGACGACCGAACGGGCTTGCCCCGCGAGCTCGGCCTGGAGGCCGGGGAGGTCCTCGCCCTCGGCGAGCGTGGTCCCGTCGTGGACGACGCGGACGCGCATCCGCAGGTGCGCGGGCAGCGCCGCGACGTCGAACGCCCGGGGGTCGACGTCGACACCGTCGCGTCGCAGCTCGCGCGCGAGGGTGTCGACGAGCGGCTCGGGTGCCGGCTCGAGGCGGGTGAGGAGCCGCTCGACGGTCTCGGGGATCGGCACGAGCTCGCGACGCACCGGCTTGGGCAACCCGCGGACGAGCGTCGTGACGAGCTCGGCGCGCAGGCCGGGGACCTGCCACTCGAAGGCCCAGGCGGGCAGGCGCGAGAGGGCCGCGAGCGGCACCTCGACGGTGACGCCGTCGTCGGGCTCACCGGGGGCGAAGCGGTAGGACAGGTCGAAGGTGAGGTCCTCGTGGCGCCAGGTGTCGGGGAAGGCCCCCTCGGCGAGCGCGGGCGCGTCGGCGTTGAGGAGGTCCTCAGCGGTGAAGGCGAGCAGGCCGGGCTGCTCGGCGCGCGCCTCCTTCCACCACGAGGCGAAGTGCGCCGCGGAGACGACGTGGTCGGGCACGCGGGCGTCGTAGAGCGCGAACAGCTGCTCGGCGTCGACGACGAGGTCGCGTCGGCGCGTGCGGTCCTCGAGGTCGGCGAGCTCGTCGAGCAGCCGGTGGTTCGCCGCAACGACGGGGTGGTCGACGTCACCGTGGACCAGGCCGTGGCGCAGGAGGAGCTCGCGCGCGGCGGCGCGGTCGACGCGGTGGTAGGGCACGGTGCGGTCGGCGACGAGGGTGACGCCGTAGAGGGTGACCTTCTCCTCGGTGACAGCCACGCCGCGGCGGGCGTCCCAGCGCGGCTCCCCGTAGTGGCGGTCGACGAGGTGGCCGGCGAGCTGCTCCGCCCAGACGGGGTCGATCGCCGCGACGGTGCGGGCGAAGAGCCGGGAGGTCTCGACGAGCTCGGCAGCCATGACCCAGGGCGGACGGCCCTCGACCGCGCTGCCGGGCCAGAGCACGAAGCGGGTGCCCCGCGCACCCTCGTAGTCGCGGCCGTCGGTGGGTTGCACGCCGATCTGGGAGAGCAGCCCGGCGAGGACGGCGCGGTGGATCTGCGCCGGCTCGGCGGGGGTCGGCGAGCGCGACAGCCCCACCTCCTTCGCGGCGTCGCGCAGCTGACCGTGGAGGTCCTGCCACTCGCGGACCCGGAGGTGGTGGAGGAACTCGGCCTTGCACCGACGACGGAAGGCGCTCGAGGACAGCGCCCGGCGCTGCTCGGTGAGGTAGCGCCAGAGGCGCAAGAGCGTGAGGAAGTCCGAGGACGGATCGGCGAAGCGCTCATGGGCAGCGTCGGCGGCATACTCCTGCTCGGGCGGCCTGAGGCGTGGGTCCTGGGTGGACAGCGCCGCGGCGATGACGAGGACCTCCGACAGCGCGCCCTCGGCGTCGGCCGCGACGATCATCCGGCCGAGGCGCGGGTCGACGGGCAGCCGGGCGAGGGTCCGGCCGATGTCGGTGAGCCGCTGACTGCCGTCGAGGGCGGGCCGGTCGATCGCGCCGAGCTCGTGGAGCAGCCCGACGGCGGCGCGGACGCTGCGGCGGTCGGGTGGATCGAGGAACGGGAAGGCCTCGACGTCGCCGAGGCCGAGGTCGGTCATCTGCAGGATGACCGAGGCGAGGTTGGTCCGCAGGATCTCCGGCTCGGTGTAGGCCGGGCGGGCGTCGTGGTCGGCCTCGTCGTAGAGGCGGATGCAGATGCCGTCGGCAAGCCGCCCGCAGCGCCCGGCCCGCTGGCGCGCCGAGGCCTGCGAGACCTTCTCGATCGGCAGGCGCTGGACCTTCGTGCGCTGGCTGTAGCGGGAGATCCGCGCGGTGCCGACGTCGACGACGTAGCGGATGCCGGGGACGGTGAGGCTCGTCTCGGCGACGTTCGTCGCGAGGACGACGCGCCGACCGCGGTGCGGCTCGAAGACGCGTTGCTGCTGGGCGGGCGAGAGGCGCGCGTAGAGCGGCAGGACCTCGACGCCGGGCTCGGCGGTGCGCAGGGCATCGGCGGCCTCGCGGATGTCGCGCTCACCGGGCAGGAAGACGAGCACGTCGCCGGGACCCTCGGCGCTGAGCTCGCCGACCGCGGCGATGATCGCCTCGGCCTGGTCGCGGTCGTCGTCCTCGAAGGGGCGGTAGCGCACCTCGACGGGGTAGGTGCGCCCGGAGACCTCGACGACGGGGGCGTCGAAGTGCTCGGCGAAGCGGGAGGTGTCGATCGTCGCCGAGGTGATGATGACCTTGAGGTCGGGACGGCGGGGCAGCAGCTGGGTGAGGTAGCCGAGGAGGAAGTCGATGTTGAGGCTGCGTTCGTGGGCCTCGTCGATGATGATCGTGTCGTACGCCCGCAGCGCGGGGTCGTGGCGGGTCTCGGCGAGGAGGACGCCGTCGGTCATGAGCTTGACGAGGGTGTCCTCGCTCGTCGTGTCGGTGAACCGGACCTGATAGCCGACGGGGCCCCCGAGCTCGACATCGAGCTCGCGGGCGATGCGCGTGGCGACGCTGCGCGCGGCGAGACGACGGGGTTGGGTGTGGCCGATCATCCCGCGCACTCCACGACCGAGCTCGAGGCAGAGCTTCGGCAGCTGCGTGGTCTTGCCCGAGCCGGTCTCACCGGCGACGACGACGACCTGGTGGGCGGACAGCGCCGCGGCGAGCTCGTCTCGCGCAGCACTGATCGGCAGCTCCGCGGGGTACCGCACGCGGGGGACCGCGGCCTCACGGCGGGCGCGGCGCCGCTCGGCGCTCGCGACCTCGTCGGCGAGGTCGGCCAGGGCGGCGTCGCGGCGGTCGCCGTCGCGTCGTCGGGCG
>SLNF01000066.1 GCA_007133145.1 Nitriliruptorales bacterium | reverse complement strand
TCGCCGCGCTCGTCGCCGCGCCGCGCCTCGACCGCAGCCGGCTCAAGCACGTCGAGCTCGTCCAGCTCGGGCCGACCGCGGTGCTCGCGGTGCTCATCGCCGACACCGGCCGCGTCGAGAAGCGCATGCTCGAGGTGCCGACGAGCGTCGCCGAGCACGACGTCCAGCGCACCCGCCACGCCGTCAACGACGCCGTCGCCGGGGTGCGCTTGTCCCAGGCCGCCGACGTCGTCGCCGGCGTCGCCGCCGGCGCACCCCGCGAGCTCGCCGACCTGCTCGAGGCCGTCGCCGAGGCGATCCGCCACAACCTCGCGCCGTCGCCGTCGGCGGTCGAGCACCTCTTCGTCGGCGGCACGGCGAACATCGCCGGGTCGGGCTCTTTCGAGCGCCTCGAGGACGTCCAACACGTCTACGCCGCCCTCGAGGAGCACGTCGTGCTCAGCCAGATGCTCCAGGACACCCTCGACGGCGGGGATCCGGCGGTGCGCATCGGCCGCGAGCTCACCCCGCCCGAGCTCGCGATCTGCTCGCTCGTGGCCGCGCGCTACGAGGCCTCCGAGGCCGCCGGCTCGGTCGGCGTGCTCGGCCCGCGCCGCATGGACTACCCGCGAACGCTCGGGGCGGTGCAGGCGGTAGCCTCGTCGCTCGAGCGCGCCATCGCCGAGCTCACCGGCGCCCGTCACTGACATCGACTCCCAGGACAGCCGATCACCGTGCAAGACCTCTACGAGATCCTCGGCGTCGCCCGTGACGCCGGCGACGACGAGATCAAGCGCGCCTACCGCCGCAAGGCCCGCGAGCTCCATCCTGACGCCGGCGGCGACGAGGGCGCCTTCAAGGAGCTCACGACCGCCTACGAGGTCCTGAAGAACCCCCAGGCGCGCGCGAACTACGACCGCTACGGCGACCCGCGCGGGCCGCAGGGCGCGAGTGACCCCTTCGCGGGCGCCGGGTTCGGCGACCTCTCCGACCTCATCGACGCCTTCTTCGGCGGCGGCTTCGGCGGAGGCGGCGGCTTCGGCGGCGGGGGGCGTGGACGCGCCCGCGGTGGTCGGGACGCCATCGTCGACGTCCAGCTCACCCTCGAGGAGGCCTTCACCGGCGCCGAGCGCGAGATCGAGCTCGACATGGCGCGCGATTGCGACGCCTGCGGCGGCGGTGGCGCGAAGCCGGGCACGCAGCCGACGCGGTGCGCGACCTGCGACGGTCAAGGGGCGGTCCAGCAGGTCACCCGCAGCGTCTTCGGGCAGATGCTCACCTCGTCGGTGTGCCCGGCCTGCCAAGGGGCCGGCACGAGGATCGAGGACCCGTGCGCCTCCTGCGCCGGCGAGGGTCGCCGCCAGGTCAAGGAGATGGTGACCGTCGACATCCCCGCCGGCGTCGAGCACGGCAACCGCCTGCGCCTGTCGGGGCGCGGCGAGGCCGGACGCCAGGGCGCGCGCGCCGGCGACCTCTACGTCCGTGTGCACGTGCGTCCCCACGACGTCTTCGAGCGCGAGGGCAACGACCTTCGCTGCCGCGTGCGCATCCCGATGACCCAGGCGGCCCTCGGCGTCGAGCTGCCGATCCCGACGATCGACGGCGAGACGACGCTCGAGGTGCCCGCCGGCACGCAGCCCGGCACGGTGCTCACCGTGCGCAAGGCCGGCATGCCCAAGCTCAACGGCGGAGGGGCGCGCGGCGACCTGCGCGTCCAGCTCGACGTCGAGATCCCCAAACGCCTCGAGCCCGACGAGCTCGCGCTGCTGCAGCAGCTCGCCGAGCAGCGGGGGGAGGACGAGCCGACGCCGGTGCACAACGGCAAGGGCCTCTTCAGCCGCCTGCGCGAGGCCTTTGGCGCGTGACCCGGACGCACGGACCGCACTTCATCGTCCCGCCGGCGGCCTTCGACGACGGCACCGTCGCGCTCGTCGGCGACGACGCCCACCACCTCGTGCGGGTGCTGCGCGTGGGCACCGGAGACCCCGTGAGCGTCGCCGACGGCGTCGGCGGGCTCTGGCAGGGCCGTGTCGCCGAGCTCGGCCACACCGTCGTGGTCGGCCTCGAGGAGCACGTCGAGGTGCCGCGCGCGGACCCCGAGGTCCACGTCATCCACGCCCTGCCGAAGGGCCGCAAGCTCGACGACGTCGTGCGCCGGCTCACCGAGCTCGGCGTGGAGGGCATCTGGCCGGCGACGACGTCGCGTGGCGAGCCCGAGCCGAAGGCCGAGAGCGCCGACCGCGCGCTCGGGCGCTGGCGTGTGATCGCGCATGCCGCGGCCAAGGAGTCCCGTCGCGCCTGGCTGCCCCAACTCGCGCCGGTGGCGTCGTGGGCCGACGCCTTCGGCGACGCGCTCGCCGGCGCGGCAGCCGAGGGGTTCGTCTGCTGGGAGGAGGCCACGACGCCGATCGCCGAGGCCGTCGCGGCGCGCAACGGCGCGACGCGGTTCGTCATCGGCATCGGGCCCGAGGGTGGGCTGTCGCGCAGCGAAGTCGCCGACGCCGGCCTGCCCGCGGTCACCCTCGGCTCCACGGTGCTGCGCTCGGAGACCGTGGCCATCGTCGCAGCGAGCGCCGCGATGGCGCTGCTCGGCCGGCTGCGCTGAGGCGCGGCCTCGCGGTCTAGGGTGTGGGCCATGCCACCCGACTACCCGCCGACCCGCACCGTCGACGTCGTCGAGCGTCACGGGGGCCGTGACGTCGCCGACCCCTACCGCTGGCTCGAGGAGCTCGCCGAGCCAGAGGTCCAGAGGTGGATGGACGACCAGGCGGCGCTCGCCGAGGGCTGGCTCGACGAGGTCGCCCCGCGTCGGGCGATCCGCGACAGACTCGACGACCTCTCCGACCACGAGCAGCGCGGCGTGCCGTGGCGTCGCGGCGGACGGTGGTTCCAACTGCGCAACGCCGGGCTCGCCCCCCAGGCTGCACTGTGGGTCGCCGACGCCCCCGACGACGAGGGCCGCGTGCTGCTCGACCCGTCCGACTGGTCGGCAGACGGCACGACCGCACTCGGGCCGGTGGCCGTCGCCGAGGACGGGTCGATGGTGGCCTACGCCGTGGCCGAGCGGGGCTCGGACTGGCTGCGCTGGCGCTTCCGTGACGTCGACAGCGGGCAGGACCTGGCCGATGAGTTGCGCTGGTCGAAGTTCACCGCTGCGGTGTGGCATCCCGACGGCTCGGGCGTCTACTACGGCGCCTACCCTGCGCCGGAGCCCGGTCGGGAGTACGAGGAGGCCACGAGTGGGCAGCGCCTCGTATTCCACCGCCTCGGGACCCCCCAGGACGACGACGAGGTCGTCTTCGTCCGGGAGGACGACCGCTGGATCTTCCAACCCTCGATCACCGACGACGGGCGTTGGCTCGTCGTCACCCAGCACCGCGGCACCGATCCGCGCACCCGGGTCGCGGTCGCCGACCTCGCTGGCGACGGCGGCCTGCGCCCCCTGCTCGACGAGGGCGACGCCGCCTACGAGCTCGCCGGCAGCGTCGGCGACGACCTCCTCTTTCTCACCGACGCCGAGGCGCCGCTGGGTCGCGTTGTCGCCGTGCCGGCCGCCGGTGGCACGACGCGCGAGGTCCTCGCCGAGGGGGAGGCGACGCTTGAGCGCGCGCGGGTGGCCGGTGACCGCCTCCTCGTCGTCGCCCTCGTCGACGCCACCCACCGGGTGTGGCGCTTCGGCCTCGACGGCCGCCCCGACGGCGAGCTCGACCTCGGGTCGCTCGCGAGCGTACGGGGTCTGTCGGGCCGCGCCGGCGACGACGTCGTCCACCTCAGCGTCGAGCGCTTCACCCAGCCCGCGAGCGTGCTGCGCCACGACCTCGCCGAGCGCCGCACGACCGAGAGCTTCCGCCCCGCGACCGCCCACGACCCCGACGCCCTCACGACCCGGCAGGCCTTCGCCGTGAGCGCCGACGGCACGCGCGTGCCGCTCTTCGTCGTCCACCGCCGCGACCTCGCCCCCGCCACCGAGGGCCCCGGGTCGCACCCGACGCTGCTGTGGGGCTACGGGGGCTTCCGGATCCCCGTGACCCCGACCCACCGTGCCCACTGGACCGCGTGGGTGGAGTCCGGCGGGGTGCTCGCGGTCGCCAACCTCCGTGGTGGGGGCGAGTACGGGGCGGCCTGGCACGATGCGGGGCGCCTGGCCAACAAGACCAACGTCTTCGACGACGCCGCGGCCTGCGCCGACTGGCTGGTCGAGGCCGGCTGGACCCGTCCCGGCCGGCTCGCGATCAAGGGCCGCTCCAACGGCGGGCTGCTCGCGGCGGCGTGCCTCACCCGTGCGCCCGAGCGCTTCGGTGCCGCGGTCGTCGAGGTCGGTGTCCTCGACATGCTGCGCTTCCACCGCTCCACGATCGGCTGGGCGTGGACGAGCGACTACGGCGACCCCGACGACGAGGCCGACGCGGCGACGCTGCTCGCCTACTCTCCGTACCACAACCTCGAGCCCGGCCGGTCCTACCCGGCGACGCTCGTGACGACCGGCGACCACGACGACCGCGTCGTGCCATGGCACTCCCTGAAGTTCACCGCGGCGCTGCAGGCCGCTCAGGGCGGTGGCGCACCGGTCCTGCTGCGGGTGGATCGCAGCGGAGGGCACGGCGCGGGCAAGCCGACCGCCAAGCGCCTCGACGAGCGTGCCGACGTGCTCGCCTTCCTCGTGCGGGCGCTCGACGCCGACACACTCGCCTGGAGACGACAGGAGGACGACCGATGACCGCGCCCAACGAGCTCGTCTGCCCACGCTGCGGGGAGGTCAAGGTGACGACCCCGCCGGGCACGACCGCCCTGCCGACGATCGGGATGGCCCGCAAGGCCGCCGGGGCGGCAGGGTCCTGCGACTGCGGGCGACAGGCGCCCGCGCACCACGGAGAGGGGTAGGTCACGATGGCCACGGTGTTCTCGAGGATCATCGCCGGGGAGCTGCCGGCGCGCTTCGTCTACGACGACGACGTGTGCGTGGCGTTCCTGTCGATCAACCCGCTGCGGCACGGGCACACCCTCGTCGTCCCCCGCGAGGAGGTCGACCACTGGCTCGACCTCGACGCGGCGACCTGGTCGCACCTCACCGCGGTGGCCCAGCACCTCGGCGGCGCGATCGAGCGCGCGTTCGCCCCGGAGAAGGTCGGGATGATGCTCGCCGGCCTCGAGGTCCCCCACGTCCACATCCACCTCGTGCCGATCTGGGACGTCCACGACCTCGACTTCGCCCGGGCCGAGGCCTCGCCCGACCCCACCGACCTCGACGCCGCCCAGCACGCCCTGCGCGTCGCGCTCGAGCAAGGTTGAGCCTCTGCCCGGCAGGTCGAGACCGAGCCGCTGCGCGCCCGCGTCCAAGGTAGACTGAAGGGTGCAGTCGACGTCCGGAACAGGCCAGGATTGAGCGGTTTCACGAGTATCAAGACGGCGGTGCCGGCCCACCACTCGATGGTGTCGCTGCTCGGCACCGGCGACGCGCACGTCCACCTCGTCGAGGACGCCTTCGACGTCGATGTCCTCGTGCGGGGCAACGAGATCGCGGTGTCGGGCCCTGAGGATCAGACGCGCCAGGCGCTCACGGTGTTCAGCGAGATGGTCAAGCTCGTCGAGCAGAACGGCGACGTCGACAGCTCCGGGGTCTCAGCGACCATCCAGATGGTCCAGGATGCCGGCCAGGAGCGCCCCTCCGACATCCTCGCCGACGAGGCCCTGAGCCACCGAGGCCGGGCGATCCGCCCCAAGACCGCGGGGCAGAAGGCCTACCTCGACGCGATCCGGCAGAACACCGTCGTCTTCGGGATCGGCCCGGCGGGCACCGGCAAGACCTACCTCGCGATGGCGATGGCCGTGCTCGCGCTGCGGCGCAAGGACGTCAACCGCATCATCCTCACCCGGCCGGCGGTCGAGGCGGGGGAGCGACTCGGGTTCCTGCCCGGCACGCTCTATGAGAAGATCGACCCGTACCTTCGGCCGCTCTTCGACGCCCTGCACGACATGATGGACGCCGAGCAGATCGCGACGCACGCCGAGCGCGGCACGATCGAGGTCGCCCCGCTCGCCTTCATGCGCGGGCGCACCCTCAACGACAGCTTCGTCGTGCTCGACGAGGCGCAGAACACCACACCCGAGCAGATGAAGATGTTCCTCACGCGGCTGGGGTTCGGCTCGAAGGCCGTCGTCACCGGCGACGTGACCCAGGTCGACCTGCCCTCGGACCGGCACTCGGGGCTGCGCGTCGTCCGCGACATCCTCACCGGCATCGACGGGGTGGCGTTCTGTGAGCTCTCCGGCGCCGACGTCGTGCGTCACCGTATCGTCCAGGAGATCGTCGAGGCCTACGGCCGCCACGACGATGCGACCGAGAACGGCGGCAAGGCCTCGGCGTGAGACCCGACCCCACCCCGCGACCGTGCGGCGGACGCGCGCGATGAGCGTCTTCGTCGCCGATGAGCGCGAGGCCGACGAGGCCGAGTCGGTCGATCTCACCCGCCTGCGTGACCTCGCGGCCTTCGTCGCCGCCGCCGAGCGTGTGCCCGAGGGCATGGACCTCTCGGTCCTGTGCGTCTCGACCGCGGCGATGGCGGAGCTCAACTTCGAGCACATGGGCGCGCAGGGGCCGACCGACGTCCTCGCCTTCCCCATCGACCTGCCTGGTGAGAGCCTCGGCGACGGACCGGCGATCCTCGGCGACGTCGTACTGAGCCCGGCGACGGCCGCCGAGCAGGCCCGCCGCGCCGGCCACGACCTCGCCGATGAGCTCGACCTCCTCGTCGTCCACGGCATCCTCCACCTCCTCGGCCACGACCACGCCGAGGAGGACGAGCGGCGCCGGATGTTCGGCCGCACCGCCGAGCTGCTCGAAGCCTGGCGGCGCGAGCGCGCGAGGCCGGGGTCGGGTGCGTCCCCGTGAGCCAGGCGCAGCTGCTCTCCCTGCTCGCCGCGGCGGCGCTCGTCGTCCTCGCCGCCCTCGCCGGCGCGGCGCAGGCGTCGCTGTCAAGGATGACGCTGCCCGTCGCGCTCAAGCTCGCCGCGGACGGACGGCGGGGCGGCCATGCCCTCGTGCGGCTCATGGAGGACCCCGCGCGCACGGCCAACCGGCTCGCGCTGCTCGGTCTGGCCGCCCAGGTCACCGGCACGGCCTTGCTCACCTTCGTGCTCCTGTCGGTCCTCGAGGCCGGCTGGGCGGTGGCCGCCGCGGCGGTGGTCGGCAGCGTCGTGCTCTACGTCGGCGCCGAGGCCGCGCCGAAGACGACGGCGCTGCAGCGGACCGAGCCCGTCGCCCTCGTCGTCGCGCCGTTCGTCGCGCGGCTCGCCCGCCCGCTCGCACCGCTGGCTTCGGCCCTCATCGTCGTGGGCAACTGGCTCGCTCCAGGACGCGGTCTGGAGTCGGGGCCGTTCGTCACCGAGGAGCAGCTCCGGGCGATGATCGACGCCGCGGAGTCCGAGGAGGTCATCGAGTCCGACGAGCGGCAGATGATCCACTCGATCTTCGAGCTCGGCG
>SLNF01000218.1 GCA_007133145.1 Nitriliruptorales bacterium | reverse complement strand
CGGCGACGTCGATCGCCCAGCGCTTCTTCACCGGGGCGATGTCGCTCGGCGCGCTCTCACCGGAGGCCCACGAGGACCTCGCGATCGCGATGAACCTCGTCGGGGGGATCTCCAACACCGGCGAGGGCGGGGAGGACCCGCGGCGCTTCGCCACGCGAGGGACCGCCCGGGACCGCGACTCCCGGGCCAAGCAGGTCGCCTCCGGGCGCTTCGGAGTGACCCCGCAGTACCTTGCCCAGGCCGACGAGCTGCAGATCAAGATCGCCCAGGGCTCGAAGCCCGGCGAGGGCGGCCACCTGCCCGGCCACAAGGTCACCGAGCTCATCGCCCGGTTGCGCCACACGCAGCCGGGCGTCTCGCTCATCAGCCCGCCGCCGCACCACGACATCTACTCGATCGAGGACCTCGCGCAACTCATCTACGACCTCAAGCAGGTCAACCCCTTCGCGAGCGTCGGCGTCAAGCTCGTCGCCTCCGACGGGGTCGGCGTCGTCGCCGCCGGGGTCGTCAAGGGCCTTGCCGACGCCGTGCAGATCGCCGGTGCCGACGGGGGCACCGGCGCGAGCCCGCTGTCGTCGATCAAGCACGCCGGGCTGCCCTGGGAGGTCGGCCTCGCCGACGCCCAGCGCACCCTGGTGGCCAACGGGCTGCGCAGCCGTGTGCGCCTCCAAGTCGACGGGGGGCTGCGGACCGGTCGCGACGTGCTCGTCGCCGCGCTCCTCGGCGCCGACGAGTACGGCTTCGGCACGATCGCGCTCATCGCCGAGGGCTGCGTCATGGCGCGGGCCTGTCACCGCGACACCTGCCCGGTCGGCATCGCTACCCAGCGCGAGGACCTACGGGCGAAGTACGCCGGCACCCCGGAGATGGTCGCCGCCTACCTCCTCTTCGTCGCCGAGGAGGTCCGCCGCGGGCTCGCCGTGCTCGGGCTGCGCTCGCTCGACGAGGCCGTCGGCCGCGTCGACCTGCTCGAGCCCCGCGTCGACGTCGACGCCGAGGGTCTCGAGGTCTCCCGTCTGCTCGCCGTCCCCGACATGGTGGCGGGCGGTGACGACAGCCGGCGCTACGTCGAGCACGTCGCCCTGCAGTCACCGCGCTCGGCGCTCGGTGATCGCCTCTTCGACGAGGCCTTCCCCGCGCTCTTCGACGGCACGATGCAGGGTCTGCGCTACGACATCCGCAACGCCGACCGCACGGTGGGGGCCCGGCTCGGCGGTGCCGTCGGTCTCGAGTTCGGCGACGCCGACGGGCAGGCCCGACCGCTCGGCACGGTGTCGGCGCGGTTCGACGGGGAGGCGGGGCAGTCCTTCGGGGCGTTCCTCACCGACGGCATCGAGTTCGTCCTCACCGGGGAGGCCAACGACTACGTCGGCAAGGGCATGGCCGGGGGGCGCGTCGTCATCCGCCCGCCCGCCGACGACGCCGGGGATCCCGTGCTGCTCGGCAACACCGTGCTCTACGGCGCGACCGGCGGCACGCTCTTCGTGGCCGGGCGGGCAGGGGAGCGCTTCGCGGTCCGGAACTCCGGCGCCGACGCCGTCGTCGAAGGCGTCGGCGACCATGCATGCGAGTACATGACCGGCGGCACCGTCGTCGTGCTCGGCCCCACCGGGGTCAACCTCGGGGCGGGCATGACCGGGGGCGAATGCTTCGTCCTCGATGCGACCGCCGAGATCCTGGGACGGGTCAACACCCAACTCGTCGAGGCCCGGCGGCCCGAGGGCGCCGAGCTCGCGCGCGTCCACGACCTCGTCGCCGAGCACGTCGAGCGCACCGGCTCGGCGCGGGCGACCGCCCTGCTCGAGGAGTGGCCCGAGCACCGGGTCCACCTCTGGCGTGTCGCCCCACGGACGGCGATCTCGCGTGTGGAGGCGACGAGCCGCGGTGCCGTGGGGGCACCGCAGTGACCGTCCCCTCCGCACCGGCGGGCCCCCCCGAGCCGTCGCGCCCGGGCGGCGAAGACGGCAGGGCGTCGACGAGCGCCACCGGGATCGTCCTCGAGGCCGAGGGCCTGCGGCGGACCTTCGACGGCCTCACCGCGGTCGACGGCGTCGACGTGCGCATCGCCTCCGGCGAGGCCTACGGCCTCCTCGGGCCGAACGGCGCCGGCAAGACGACGACGATCTCGATGCTCTGCGGGCTGCTCGAGCCCGACGGGGGCACGGTGCGCGTCGCCGGACACGACCTCGCGCGCGAGCCCGCCGCGGCGAAGTCGGCGATCGGCTACGTGCCGCAGGAGATCGCGCTCTATCCCGACCTCACCGCGCGGGAGAACCTCGCCTTCTTCGGTCGGCTCTACGGGTTGCGCGGCCGAGCCCTCGCCGACCGGATCGACGCCGTCCTCGAGGTCGTCGGGCTCGCCCATCGCGCCGACGACCGCGTCGGCACGTACTCGGGGGGCATGAAGCGACGGGTCAACATCGGCGCGGGGCTCCTGCACGAGCCGCGCCTCGTCGTCCTCGACGAGCCGACCGTCGGGGTCGACCCGCAGAGCCGGCACGCGATCCTCGAGAGCGTGGCGGCGCTGTCGGCGGCGGGCACGGCGATCCTCTACACGAGCCACTACATGGAGGAGGTCGAGCGGCTCTGCGAGCGCGTGGGGATCATCGACCATGGGCGCATGATCGCCGAGGGTACGCGCCGTGACCTGCTTGCCGAGCTCGGGGAGGCCGATCGCGTCGACCTCGTCGTCGAGGGGGAGGCCGAGCGGGTCGCGGAAGCCTGCCGCGAGATCACGGGAGTCGTCGACGCTGCGGTCGCCGACCGTGAGGTGACGCTGCTCGTGCGCCACGGCCGGGCCCGCCTCGCCGAGGTCGTCGCGACGATCGCCTCCGCCGGCGCCACGCTCACCAGCGTCGAACTCGTCGAGCCCGACCTCGAGGCGGTCTTCCTCGCCTTGACCGGGCGGGCGCTGCGGGACGATGGCTGAGGGCCTCCGCGCCGCGGCGACGATCGCGCGTCGCGATCTCCGCTCCCGGCTGCGCGACCGCTCGGCCCTCGTCACCGCCTTCGCGGCCCCCCTCGTGCTCGCGGTCATCCTCTCCGTGGCGCTCGGCGGCCCCGACGAGGCCTTCGAGACGACGATCGCCCTCGCCGACGAGGACGGCGGGGCCCTGGGCAGTGAGCTGCGCGACGTGCTCGTCGGCGACGAGCTCGCGGAGATCGTCGAGGTCGTCGAGGTCGCCGATGCCGATGCTGCGCGTCGTGCCATCGTCGAGGGCGCTGCGCTGGCGGCCCTCGTCGTGCCCGAGGGCCTCAGCGACGCGATCGCCGCCGGCGCGGGTGGCGAGCTCGTCGTCCTGCGCGACCCCGACGCCGGGCTCTCCGGCGACCTCGCCACGGCCATCGCCCAGGGCGCGGCCAACGAGGTCGAGCGCGGCCGACAGGCCGTCGAGCTCGCGACGGCCGCCGGGGCCCTCCCACCGGACCAGGGTGAGGGTGTCGCCGCTGCCGCGCGTGCCCGCCCGGCGGCCCTCCCGCTCGTCGACGACGATGTCGCGGGCGGGCTGACGGGGGCGGCGAGCTACTTCGGGCCCGCCATGGCCGTCTTCTTCGTCTTCTTCGTCGTCGGCGCGGGCCCGCAGAGCCTGCTGCGGCAGCGTCGGGAGGGCAGCCTCGCCCGGCTCGCCGCCGCGCCGATCCCGCGCGGCGCGATCGCCCTCGGCACCGCCGCGTCGGTCGGCGCGCTCGCGTTCCTCTCGATCGCCACGCTCTGGCTCGTGATGAGCCTCGGCTTCGGGGCACGCTGGGGTGATCCGCGCGGCGTCCTCGCGCTGGCTGCCGGGGTGACCGTCGCGGCGATGGCGCTGACCACGCTCGTGGCGACGCTCGCGCGCAGCGAGGAGCAGGTCTCGGGGTGGACCTCGATCATCGTCTTCACCCTCGCGCTGCTCGGCGGGTCCTTCGGCGCCCTGCCACGGGCTCTCGAGCCGCTGTCGCTGGCCACGCCCAATGGCCTCGCGCTGCGCGGCTTCGTCGACCTCGCGGCCGGTGGTGGGCTCGAGGTCGTCGTCGTCCCCGTCGCCGGCAACCTCGCCTTCGCCGCGGTCGCCGCCGCGCTCGCCGCGCCACGTCTCCACCGCCTCGTCGCGCCATGACGCCGCCTGTCCCCGCCCCCTCGGTGCTGCGCACGGTCCCCACGATCGTCCTCACCGCGCTGCGCCTCGTCGTCCGCGACCGCCTCGGCCTCTTCTTCATCGTCGTGCTGCCGTTCGTCATCATCCTGCTCTTCGGGGTCGGTGGCGCCGGTGTCGCCACCGCCTCCATCGGGCTCGCGGCCGACGAAGGTCCCGAGGCCACCGCCCTGGCCGAGGCGCTCGAGGCCGACGCTGCGCTCAGCGTCGAGCGCTACGCGGAGGCCTCTGCCCTGCGGAGGGCGGTGCGGCGCGGCGAGCTCGTCGGCGGCCTCGTCGCCGACGACCTCGAGCGCGACCTCGCGGCGGGACGCAGCGCCGAGGTGCGTTGGCTGGCCGACCCGGGTTCGACGCGCGCGGTGGCCACCGAGGTCGCGGTGCGCGCGGTGCTCGGCGACCTCGACGCCCGCCTCACCGCCATTGCCGTCGCCGTCGAAGAGCTCGGCCTCGACCGCAGCGAGGCCGTCGCCGCTGCCGACGAGACGCCCGCGGACCGCCTCCTCGGCGTCGAGGAGGAGACCATCGGCGAGGCAGGCCTTCGCTGGGGCGTCGACGAGGCCGCCCAGCAGAACGCCGTGCTCTTCATCTTCATCACCGGGCTGACCGGCGGGGTGGCGCTCATCGAGTCGCGGCGCCAGGGCACGGCCCGTCGGATGCTCGCGGGCCCGGTATCGTCGGCGACGATCCTCCTCGGCGAGGGCGCCGCCCGCTTCGCGCTCTGCGCGCTGCAGGCGGCGCTCATCGTCGCTGGCGCGGCGCTGCTCTTCGGCGTCGGCTGGGGGACACCGGCCGTGGTCGCCGCGGTCGTCGGGCTCTTCTCCCTCGTGGCCACGGGGGCGTCGATGCTCTTCGGCGCGAGTCTGTCCAATCCCGAGCAGGCCTGGGCGATCGCCCCGCCGGCGGGCATCGCGCTCGGCATGCTCGGCGGGGCGCTGTGGCCCCTCGAGATGGTCGGGTCGGTCATGCAGGCCATCGGGCGCCTGACCCCCCATGCCTGGGCCATCGACGGCCTGCGGGCCGCCCGTGCCGGGCAGGGCCTCGGCGACGTGGCCGACGCGCTCGCGGTTCTCGCGGCATGGGCGGTCGTGCTGCTCGTCGTCGCCGTGTGGCGGCTGCGACGCAGCCTCACCGCCTGAGCCGGCGAGGGTCCCTCGACGCCGTGGGCGTCGCGCTAGCGTGGCGACGTGCGCCGCCCACGGCCCACGTGGCGCTCGCGCGCCACCGGATCCAGGAGCCCCCGTGCCCACCGTCACCCTGTACTGGCGGCCGCTGTGCCCGTTCTCCATGGCGCTCAAGCGCGAGCTCCGGCGTTCGGGCCTGGCCCACGAGCGGGTGAACATCTGGCGAGACCGGCAGGGCAACGCGGCGGTGCGTGCCGCCAACGGCGGTGACGCGCTCGTGCCCACCGTGCGGGTCGGCACGCGCATGCTTGCCAATCCCACCCTCGCCGAGGTGCTCGCCGCGGCCGACGCCGCGGATCCCCGCGACATCGACGACGGGTCGTGACCGAGCAGGCACGCCAGCGCACCGGGGTCGGCGTGGCCGCCCTCGTCCTCGCCACCGTCGGCTTCTCCACCGGCTTCCCGATCGTCAAGGGCGTCGACCTGCCAGCCTCGGCGATCGCCTTCTGGCGTCTCGGGCTCGGCGTGGTGATCCTCGGGCTCGCCGCCCTCGCGCTGCGCACCCCGCTGCCACGCGCCCGCGGGCCGGTCATCGCCGCCGGCCTCGCCTTCGCCGCCCATCAACTCGTCTTCATCGAGGCGACGAAGCTCACGGCGATCGCCGTCGTGACCTTCGTCGTCGCGCTGCAACCGCTCGTCGTCACGCTCGTCAGCCGTCGTGCCGTCGGCGAGCGCGTGCCCCCCGCCCTGCTCGGCTGGGCCCTCGTCGCGCTCGCCGGTATCGGCGTCGTGCTCTACGGCACCGCCGGCGATGACAGCCGCGACCTGCTCGGCGACGCCCTCGCCCTGCTCAATCTCGGCCTGTTCACCGTCTACTTCCTCGCGGCCAAACGCGCGCGGTCGGCGGGCGCGCCGACGTTGACCCTCACCCTCGGCTTCCTCGGCGTGGCCTGGCTCGCGCTCCTTCCGGTCGCGTTGCTCGTCGGCGATCTCGCGCCGCCGACCGCGCTCGACGCGACGTGGCTCGTCGTGCTCGCGCTCGTGCCCGGCAACGGCCACCTCCTCCTCAACTGGGCCCACGCGAGGGTGAGCGCCGCGCTCGCCTCGATCGTGCTCGCCGGCGTGCCACTGCTCGCCGCGCTGTGGGGACGGCTCTTCTTCGGCGAGCCCTTCGGCTGGCCACACGTCCTCGGCCTCGTCGCCGTCGTCATCGCGATCGAGGGCGGCCGTCGCACCGAGCGGCGTCACCGCTCGATGGGCGTCATCAGCGTGGGACCCGCCCTCAGCGAGCGGGGCTGAGCCGGCTCAACGCCGCGCGGTCCGGGTGGCCGAAGCCTGGTCGGTGGGCAGGAGCAGCATCTCGGCCACCTGGACGTGCCCGGGCCGCTCGGCGACCCAGCGCACGGCCTCGGCGACGTCCTCGGCGGCCAGCGGCGTGAGACCCTCGTAGACCTTCTCTGCGCGCTCGACGTCACCGTCGAAGCGCACGACCGAGAACTCCGTCTCGACGAGGCCGGGGTCGACGGTGGAGACCCGCACGCCAGTGCCGAGCACGTCGATGCGCAGCGCCTCGGTGAGCCGTGCGACGGCGGCTTTCGACGCGCAGTACACCGCCCCGCCCGGATAGGCCTCCCGTCCGGCGATCGAGCCGATGGTGATGACGTGACCGCGGCCACGCGCGACCATGCCGCGCACGACGGGCCGGGTGACGTTGAGTACGCCGCGGACGTTCGTCTCGAGCATGCGGTCCCAGTGGTCGACGTCGCCCTCCGGCAGGGGATCGAGCCCCGCGGCGAGCCCCGCGTTGTTCACGAGGACGTCGATCTCGTCGAAGGGGGGCGCGAGATCGGCGACGGCCTCATCGACCGCCGTCCGATCGCGCACGTCGAGGGGCAGCGCGACCGTGTCGGCTCCCAGCGCCGCCTGGAGTGCCTCGAGCCGCTCGGTGCGGCGCGCGGCGAGCACCAGCCGGGCCCCGCGCTCGGCGAACGTCCGCGCGCAGGCCTCGCCGATGCCGCTCGACGCGCCGGTGATGAGGACGGTGGGATGCGGCCGCATGCGGCGTCGCCCTTCCTGTCGTCGTCGACGCCTCGTGTGACGACGAGTCTCGCACGCTGCGCTAGCCTGCCGCGGCATGGAGGTCCTCCTGTTCGGTCATCCCAAGTCGCCGGCCACCCGCAAGGCGTCCCGGTGGTTCGCCGAGCGGCGCATCGACGTCCACGAGCGTGATCTGCGCAAGCGTCCCGCCTCGCCGAAGGAGCTGCGCAGGTGGGCCGACCGCCTCGGTGCGGAGGCGCTCGTCGACGAGACCTCCAAGCCCTTCAAGGCCGGTGGCCTGACCTACCTCTCCCTCGATGACGACGGTTGGCTCGAGCGCCTCGCCGCGGACCCGTTGCTGCTGCGCCTGCCACTCGTGCGCTGCGGGAACGTGGTCGCGGTGGGTGAGGATCCGGCGGCCTGGCAAGCGGTCGCCGACGCGGCGCAGGAGGACGACTGAGGCGCCATGCGCCGGTGGTTCGGCCGACCGTCGGGGTGTCGGGTGCTTGCAGTGCGACGCCAAAGCGGGCAACGTAGCGAGCGACGTCGCGGGTCGCGGCACCGGGAAGACGGTCGCCGAGCATGCAAGCGAGAATCGGGAACACGACGACCAGACCCCGACGCTGACGACCGAGCCCCCTGTCAACGAGGAGTCCACCGTGAACAAGTCCGAGCTCGTCGAGGCCGCCGCCGACAAGGCGGATCTCTCGAAGAAGGACGTCGCCGCCGCCCTCGACGCGGTGCTTGACACCATCACCGAGACCGTTGCCCGCGGCGACAAGGTCGCCCTCTCAGGCTTCGGTACGTTCGACCGCCGCGAGCGCGCCGCCCGTACGGCCCGCAACCCCCAGACAGGTGAGGAAATGCGGGTCGAGGCCTCGAAGAACCCTGGCTTCAAGCCTGGCACCGCCTTCAAGGAGGCCGTGAACAAGTAGCGCACCCCCACCGCAGGGTCGGGCCCCGCCGGCGACGGCGGGGCCCCATTCGTCTCGGCCCCCGCAGCGCGGGCGGCCAACGCAGCGGTGGAGGGGCCCGGTGACGCACCTCCCATGACCGGTCGAGCAACCCCGCCGCGGGGCCACACCCCCGGCCCGGGGGCCCGTCGGGCGGGCACGAGGGTCCGAGGGTCACGGGGCGGCGGTGATGCCCGCTCTGGCGAACGGGCCTCCGGTCGCCTCCCGCGAACGCGCCTCGTGGCGGCCCCCGCGATGCCGCTGGGCCTCGCCTTGGACGATGGACGTCGGGGGCTACGCGAGGTGCAGGTGCCGCAGGAGGTCGTCGGGCTCGGCGACGAGGCCGGTGACGAAGGGCCCGAACTCGGCGAAGCGTGCGCTCGCCTCGTCAAACCGCATCTCGTAGACGACGTCACGGATGGCCTTGGGGTCGTCGGCGAACAGCGTCACGCCCCACTCCCAGTCGTCGAGGCCGACCGATCCGGTGACGAGCTGGGTGACGTTGCCACGATGGCGCCGGCCGACCGCGGCGTGCTCGGCCATGAGCCGTCGTCGCTCCTCGAACGGCAGGGTGTACCAGTTGTCCGCGGCGGTGCGGCGCTTGCTCATCGGATAGAAGCACAGCACCCCCCGTCGCGGCAGCGTGGGATAGAGGCGGTGCTGGGTGTAGGACGCCATGCGCTCGGCGAAGGCGGTGACCGCCTCCTCGAGCTCGTCGCTGTCCTCGGCGAGCCCCTCGTCCTCGATGAGGCGCCGACGCTCCTGCTCGCCGGTCGGGGTGTACTCCGAGGCCTCGGTGAGCGACACGTAGCTCGCCGCCGGCAGGAGCGCCTGCCCCAGCGGTGAACCGGCAAGCTCGATCGAGAAGCCGTCGAGCGCCGCAAGGTCGGGTCCGGTGGCCATGATCCCGATGTCGGCCTTCTGGCCGAGGACGCTGAAGGCCAGCGCCTGGTAGCCGTCGCGCTCGTCGAACGCGGCGATCCGGGTGGCGAAGTCGCGTGCTGCGCCAGCGGCGCCCTCGAGCAGCTCACGGCGGACGTGGAAGAACAGGTGCAGCACCCCCCAGCCTTCACTCGGGGTGACCGACGGCATGGTGGGCTCCTCTCGACGGCAAGGATCAGGGAGACGGCGCCAGGCTACGGTGCTCGGGGTCGCAGCACCCATGACCTTGGCCTCGACCCCCTCGCCTTCATGGGGAAATACGACGTAAACTGGCGGCATCGACGCCGGGGAGGACGCCACCATGACCGCCATCGCCACGACGCAGGGCATCGCTCCGAACGACATCCGCGAGGGCCGTAGTCTCGTCGACGTCGTCTTCGAGCGCGCCGAAGCCGGTGACCACCGGCAGGCGCTGCGCTTCCACGACGGCACGGGCTGGCGGGGGCTGACCTGGGGTCAGCTCGCCGAGCGGGTCACCGACGTCGCCGCCGGGCTCATCAACAGTGGTCTCGAGCGCGGCGACCGGGTTGCGATCATGAGCAAGACCCGGGTGGAGTGGACGATCGCCGACCTCGGCGTGCTCGCCGCCGGCGGCGTCGTCGTGCCGATCTATGAGACGAGCTCGGTGGAGCAGTGCGAGTGGATCCTCAGCGACTCCGGCACGCGCTTCGCCTTCGCCGGCGACGCCGACACCGCGAAGTCCCTCGACGCTGCCCGGCCCCAGGCGCCGTCCCTCGGTGAGCTCTTCGTCTTCGACGACGGCGGGCTCGACACCGTCGCCGACCGGGCGACCGACGAGGGCCGCGCCAGCGCGCGGGAGCGCAACGAGGCGACGGGGACGAGCGACCTCTTCAGCCTCATCTACACGTCCGGCACGACCGGGAACCCGAAGGGCTGCATGCTCACCCACGGCAACATGCTGTGGACCGCCGAGCAGGCCGGGGTCGTCCTCGAGAAGATCCTGGGCGACGAGGACTCGAGCCTGCTCTTCCTGCCGCTCGCGCACGTCTTCGCGCGTCTCGTGCAGTACCTCTGCATCGGCGCGAACGTCACCCTCGGGTTCTCGCGCGGCGTCGAGCACCTCAGCGACGACCTCGTCGAGTTCCGCCCGACGTTCATCCTCGCGGTGCCGCGGGTCTTCGAGAAGGTCTTCAACGGCGCGCGGCGCAAGGCGACGGGGCCGAAGCGCAAGATCTTCGACGCCGCCGTGCAGACCGCCTACGCGTGGTCGGAGGCCGTCGACGCCGGCCGCAGCCCCGGACTCGTGACGAGCTTCAAGCACGGCCTCTTCGACAAGCTCGTCTACAGCAAGCTGCGCGACGCGATGGGTGGGCGCATCAGCTACTGCGTCTCGGGCGGCGCGCCGCTCGCCCCGCACCTCGCGCACTTCTTCCACGCCGCGGGCATCACGATCCTCGAGGGCTACGGCCTCACCGAGACCACCGCGCCCGCCACGGTCAACAACCCCGACCGTATGCGCATCGGCACCGTCGGGGTGCCGCTGCCTGGCGTCGAGATCGCCGTCGCCGAGGACGGCGAGGTGCTCATCCGCGGCGGCAACGTCTTCAGCGGCTACTTCGGCGACGACGAGGCCACCGCGGGAGTGCTCACCGGCGAGGGCTGGTTCCACTCCGGCGACCTCGGCAAGATCGATGCCGACGGCTTCGTCGCGATCACCGGCCGGAAGAAGGAGCTCATCGTCACCGCCGGCGGCAAGAACGTCACCCCGGCGATCCTCGAGGAGCGGCTCAAGGCCCACCCGCTGGTCTCCCAGGCGATGGTGGTCGGCGACAACCGGGCCTTCATCGGGGCGCTGGTGACCCTCGACGCCGAGGCGCTCGAGGCCTTCGCCGCCGAGCACGAGCTCAGCGGCGGCGTCGCCGAGCTCAAGGACGACCCGCGGGTGCAGGCGGAGATCGACCGCGCGGTCGAGCACGCCAACGCGGCGGTGAGCAAGGCCGAGTCGATCCGCAAGACCCGCGTCCTCGCGCGCGACTTCACCCAGGACGACGAGGAGCTCACGCCCACGTTGAAGCTCATGCGGCGCAACGTCGTCGAGCACTTCGGCGAGGAGATCGAGGCCCTCTACGCCGAGTAGCAGGGCTCAGGCCGCCGTGCCGCCATCGGCGAGGCGGTCGGTGGTGCGCAGCGCCCACGCCGTGGCCGAGGTGCCCGCAACGGCGCCCACAAGCCGCGTCGCGGGACGCAGCGTGACCGGCGGGGCAAGCACCATCGCCGCGACGTCGGCGGCGTCGGCGACTGCCCCCGCCTCGACCCAGCCGCGCAGGCCCGGACCGCCACGACGTGCGGCCAGCGCCGCGCCGAGACCCAGGGCGATCTCGCGGCCCGCGAAGAGCCGCAGCGCGACCTGGGCCTGATTCTCCACGCGCGCGCGGAAGAGGACCCGCCCGAGGGTGCGGGGCGCGAGCAGCAAGCCGGCGCCGAGCGCCGCCCGCCCCACACCGATGAAGAGCGCCTGCCGCGCTGGCTCGTCGACGTTCATGCCGTCTCCTCGCTGGACCGCCTCCCACGCGGGCGGTCACGGTCGTCGCTAGCCTTTCCCCGGTGAGCTCGCCTGACGCCATCCCCGTCTGCTACCGGCATCCCGACCGGCAGACGAGGCTGTCCTGCTCGTCGTGTGGGCGGCCCGTCTGCACCGAGTGCGTCCGCTCGGCGTCGGTGGGTCAACTCTGCCCGGACTGCGTCGCCGAGCGCGGTCAGCAGCGGGTCCTGCGCGCGGAGCAGGTGCAGGCCCACCAACACCGGCGCACGCCGGTGACGTTCGGCATCCTCATCACCTGCGTGGCGATCATGGCGGTCAGCGTCGTCAGCCCCGCCTTCGAGCAGCTCGCCTTCGTCTTCGGCGCGCAGTTCAACCGCGGGGTCGCCGCCGGCCAGTGGTGGCGCGTCATCACCGCAGGGTTCCTCCACGCCGACCTCGCGCACATCCTCTTCAACATGTGGGCGCTCTACGTGCTTGGCCCGCACCTCGAGCGGCAGGCCGGCAGCGCGGCGTTCGCGAGCCTCTACGGGGCGAGCCTCATCACCGGCGGGGCGGCCTTCTACCTCCTCAGCCCCGAGGGCGTGGCGGTCGGCGCCTCGGGGGCGATCTTCGGGCTCTTCGGCGCCTGGCTCGCCGTCGCCTTCCGCAATCGCAACTCCGCGTTGGGCCGTTCCGGGCTCAACCAGCTGCTGCTCCTTCTCGGCATCAACCTTGCGCTTCCGCTGTTCATCCCGCGCATCGCCTGGCAGGCCCATCTCGGAGGCCTGCTCGCAGGGCTGCTCATCGCCACGATCTGGACGATGCCCGCCCTGCGGGGCCGCCGGCGCCGTGGCGCCCGCATCGGTGTCGGCGTCGCCGTCGGCGTGGTCGCCCTCGCCACCGTCGTCCTCGCCTGAGCGCCACGCCGGTCGTCGCTGGCCGCGCCGAGGAACGGATGGCTACGATCGCGGCGATGCGGATCCACGCCACCGACGAGGTGTTCGTGCGGGCGACGCGCGCCGACGTGCACGCCTATCTCGCCGACCCCGGCGGCTATGGAGCCTGGTGGCCCGGCGCCCGCAGCCGCGGGTCGCGGGCTGGGGCCTGGCTCGAACTCGCCGCGGCGCTGCCCGGGCGGCCCCACCGCCTCCACCTCGCCGTCACGGGGGAGCGACGGGATCTCGGTGTGGCCTTCCGCGTTCGCGGTGACGTCATCGGCAAGGCGGAGTGGTACTACCTCGACGAGCCCGACGGCGCGAGGGTCACCTGGCTCATCGACGCGACCGCGACCACGCGGCGGGTGCGTCGCTGGCTCGCGGCCCACCGTGCGGCGGTGCGCCGCGGTCAACGGGCCCTCAAGGACCTCCTCGAGTCGGGACGGCCGGTCGGTGCCGATCCGGACCCGACGTTGCTCGCGCGCCAGGACGCCGCGATCGCCCAGTTCGAGGCCGGGGTCGAGCGCTACCTCAGGCGTCGGCGATGACCTGCGAGGCTTGCGGGGCGACCAATCCCGACACCGCGCGGTGGTGCAACCAGTGCCTCGCGCCCCTCGGGGTGGCCGAGCGCCGCGAGGACGGACGGGCCGGGGACGCGTCGGCGCCGGAGCCGGGGCCCCCGGCCGGGACGGGTTCCGGGGACCCAACGGTGGCCGGACCCGGCCCGGCACCGGAGCAGGAGACGACACCGTCTGAGCGGGGCTGGCCTTGTCCGGTCTGCGCCTCGGCGACGACCGCGCCCGACACGGCCTGCGCGACCTGCGGCGCCGACCTCGCCGCGTACTACCTGCGGGAGGGTGGGGACGAGCGGCCGACGCCGCCCTGGGCGATGGCGCTCGTGCTCTCTGCGCTCGCGCCCGGCGCAGGTCACGTGCTGCTGCGACGCCCCGCCTCGGCAGCGGCTCGTCTCCTGCTCTTCCTCGTCTGGGCACTCGGCGGCATCGCCATGCTCGGCGGGGGCCCAGGGGCGGTGCTGGCCGCAGGGCCTCTGCTGCTCGGGGCTGCGGTGCTGTGGCTGGGCAGCCTCGGTGACGTCGCCCTGGCCTCGCAGGGCGCGGGTCGTGAGCTGCTCAGCGCCCGGGTCCTGCTGTGGCTCGTCGTCGCGGTGACCGGTCTCACGCTGCTTGGCGCCTTGGCGAGCCTCCAACTCGTCACGTCATGAGCGGACCTCCGTAGCGGTGTCACCGGACCGGCGGGTCGTAGGATGCGCGCGAGCCCGTCTCCGTCCGACGACTGGAGCCCCCGTGAGTGACGTGGTCCGCGAGGCCGTCCGCGTCGAGGCCTCGCCCGAGGACGTCATGGCCGTCATCACCGACATCGAGGCCTACCCGAGCTGGCAGGACGAGATCAAGGAAGCCGAGGTTCTCGAGTCCGACGCCCAGGGCCGCCCGCTGCGCGCACGCCTGACCGTCGACGCGAAGCTCTTCACGACGACGTACGTGCTGCGCTACGAGTACCCCGACGGCGAGATGCGCTGGGAGCTCGAGGAGAGCGACGAGTTGCGCGAGCTCAGTGGGCGCTACGTCCTCGAGCCCGACGACGGCGGCACGAAGGCGACGTACGAGCTCAGGGTCGTGCCCCGCATGCGCGTGCCGGGCATCATGCGTCGCCAGGCTGCCCGGCGCATCGTCGACGGGGCACTCGAGGCGATGCGTCGGCGCGTCGAGGACGGCGCGTAGCGCGTGCGCGTCCTCCTCGTCACCGGCAAGGGCGGGGTCGGCAAGACCTCCGTGGCCGCGGCGACGGCGGCGCACGCCGCCGGCGCGGGCGCGCGCACCCTCCTCGTGTCCACTGACCCCGCGCACTCCCTCGCCGATGCCCTCGAGGTGGAGGTCGGTGACGCGCCCACCGCGCTGGCGCCGGGGCTCGAGGCCGTCCAGGTCGACGCCCGGCGCCGGCTCGTCGAGAGTTGGGAGGACATCCGGGCCTACCTCGTCGCGCTGCTGCGCTGGGGTGGGCTCGACGAGGTCGCCGCCGAAGAGCTCGCGTTGCTGCCGGGGCTCGAGGAGCTCTTCGCCCTTGCTGACATCCGTGCCCACGTCGACGCCGGTGCCGCCGACCTCCTCGTCGTCGACTGTGCCCCCACCGCCGAGACGCTCCGCCTGTTGTCCCTGCCCGACGTCCTCGGCTGGTACCTCGAGCGGGGCTTCGACCTCGAGCGCACCCTCGCCCGGGCCGTCCGACCGATGCTCGGCCGGCGCTCTGAGGTGCCGCTGCCCGGCGACGCGGTCGTCGGGTCGGTCACCCGTCTCTACCACGCGCTCGAGCGCGTGCGCGACGTGCTCCTCGACACCACGAGGACCTCGGTCCGCCTCGTGTGCACCCCCGAGCGCGTCGTCATCGCCGAGACGCGCCGGACCCACACCGCCCTCGCGCTCTTCGGCTACCACGTCGACGCGGTCGTCGTGAACCGGGTGCTCCCAGAGGAGGCCCGTGGTCGCTATCTCGACGCCTGGCGGCAGGCCCAGGCGCGGGGCCTCGCGGCGGTGCGGGAGGGCTTCACCGACGTGCGGCTGCTCAGCGCCCCGCTGCTCGAGGACGAGCCGATCGGCCTCGGCGCGCTCACCGACCTCGGCGCGCGCGCCTACGGGGGCCTCGACCCTCGCGCCAGGCTCAGCGACGGTGAGCCGCTGCGTCTGCGACGCGACGGCGACGAGGCCGAGTTGTCGGTCGCGCTGCCGTTCGCCGAACGCGACGACGTCGACGTCTTCCGGCGGGCCGATGAGCTCTACGTCGCCGTCGACGGCCACACCCGGTCGATCCTCCTGCCCCAGCAGTTGCGGCGCGCGCGGGTCGTCGCCGCCGGGCTCGCCGACGGTCGCCTCGATGTGCGCTTCGCCGTGCCGGACGGCACTGGCTGAGGACCGCCGACCATGACCACGGCCGGCCCCGTTGGGTAGGGTGCAGGCATGGACGACGCCGCCTTCGGGCCCGACGAGCACCCGACCTGCGGAGGCTGTCCGGTGTGCCTCGTCCTCGACGCGCTCGA
This sequence comes from Nitriliruptorales bacterium, assembly GCA_007133145.1. GTDB lineage: Bacteria > Actinomycetota > Nitriliruptoria > Euzebyales > Egibacteraceae > T1Sed10-49. Next base: position 8,202 of record SLNF01000218.1, on the reverse strand, counting down.
GGGCTCGCGCCCCGAGGTCGCCGGCCACCTCCGTGCCGCCGCGCGCGAGCTCGGCCTCGCCCTGCGCGCCGCGGTCGAGGGCATGCCGGCCGCTGAGCCGGCGCCCTCCGCGGGGCTCGAGCGCATCGATCTCGACGACGGCGACGCCGACACTGCACGATGACCACAGCGGTCGCGGCTGCCGGCTCAGCCGCGCTGCCGATGAGGACCGCGACGAGGCGGACGGGACGCCGCCTCGGGACAGAGAGGAGCCCGGTGTGGAGATCACCGCCGCTGCCATCCGCGCGCTCGTCGCCGACGCCGACGGGCCGGAGCCGGTCACGAGCGTCTACCTCGCCACCGACGGGGCACGGCTGCCCCGCGCCGCCGACGTCGAGGCCCGGCTCGACAGTCTCCTGCGGCAGGTGCGGCGCGAGGCCGACGCCTGGGGGCCCTACGCCGACGGGGTCCGCGCCGACGCCGAGGCGATGAGCCGTTGGATGCGTCACGAGTTCGACCGGGGCGACACGAGGGGGCTCGCGCTGTTCGCCTCCGGTGGGCGCCTGCTCGAGCGTGTCGAGTCTGCGCGGGAGGTCCGCACGCTCGCGCGTGTGGCGACCACCCCCTACGTCGTGCCGCTGGAGGCCCTGTTGGGCCGCCACCACCACATCGCCCTCGCGCTCGTCGCGCGCGACCGGGCGCGCGTCTTCCGCTACCGCCTCGGGCGACTCGAGGAGTACCGCGAGCTCGTGGCCGAGGTCCACGGCCAGCACGAGCAGGGCGGCTGGGCGCAGGCGCGGTACCAGCGCACGATCGAGGAGGAGAAGCTCGCGCACATGAAGGACGTCGCCGAGACGCTGCGGAGGCTCCACGACGAGGACCCCCTCGACGCCGTCGTCGTCTCCGGCGCCGACGCCGAAGTCGCGGAGTTCAGCCGCTTGCTCCACCCCTACCTCAAAGGGCGGGTCCGTCCCGGCGGGCCGCGCCTGTCGTTGCGCGCCGGCCCCGGCGAGGTCCTCGCTGCGCTCGACGGCGTCGAGCAGTCGCTCGTCTCCGAGCGCCGCAGCGCGCTGCTCGAGCGTCTCGCGGCCGCCCAAGGGAGCGCGGCGATCGCCGCCCGCGGCCTGCGCCACGTCCTCGAGGCGGCCAACGGCAAGCGCATCGACACGCTCTTCGTCGTCGAGGGCGCCGGCGAGCCCGGGTTCAAGAGCGCGTCGGGGGCCCTGGCTCGGCACGAACACGAGGCTGCGGCCTACGGCGAACCCGTGGAGCCGGTCGCCGACCTCCTCGACGAGGTCATCGAGGAGGCGGTGCGCAGCGGTGCGCACATCGAACTGTTCCGCGATCCGAGTCGCCTCGACGGGCACCCCGCCGCGGCGCTGCTGCGCTTCTGATGGGCGGCGCGGCGATCGGCATCGACGTCGGCGGCACGAAGATCGCCGGCGGCGTCGTCGACGAGCACGGACGGGTCATCACACGCCAGCAGGTCGCGTCGCCCACCGGTGACGCCGACGAGATCGTCACTGCGATCCTCGAGGTCATCGGCCGACTCGAGACCGACGGCAAGGCTCTGCCCGTCGGTGTCGGCGCGGCCGGGCTCATCGACCTCGACGGGCAGGTGCGCTACGCGCCGAACCTGGCCTGGCGCGACGTGCCGCTGCGGGTCCTCCTCGAGCGCAGCCTCGGACGCGCGGTCGCCGTCGAGAACGACGGCAACGCCGCGACGTGGGCGGAGTTCCTCGTCGGTGGCGCGATCGATGCACGCAAGAGCGCGGTCATGCTCACGCTCGGCACCGGCGTCGGTGGTGGCCTCGTGCTCGAGGGGCGCCTGCTCCGCGGGGCCCACGGGCTCGGCGCCGAGCTCGGGCACCTCGTCATCGCCGAGGGGGGGCGCCCCTGCAACTGCGGCAACCTCGGCTGCCTCGAGGCCTACGCCAGTGGCACGGCGATCGGGCGCCTCGCCGTGGAGTGGCGCGAGCGGGGCGACGTGCCCGTCGGCTCGCCACTCGACGCCGACGGGGTCGGTGGGCCGGCGGTCACCCAGGCGGCCGCGGAGGGCGATCCCACCGCGAACGCGGTGCTCGCCGAGATCGGTCGCTGGCTCGGCGTCGGCATGGCCTCGATCGCCAACGCCGTCGACCCCGAGATCATCGTCGTTGGCGGTGGGGCGTCCGCGGCCGGTGAGCCGCTCCTCGGTCCCGCCCGCGAGGCCATGGCGGCACGCCTCATGGGGGCCGCCTACCGCCAGCAGCCGGGGGTGCGCCGCGCCGAGCTCGGCGCCGACGCCGGGCTCGTCGGCGCCGCGCTGCTCGCCCGACCCGAGACCGCGGGTGTGCAGCCGCCGCAGTAGACTCCGCGGTCCCAGGCGACGCTCGAGGGGGGCAGCACCGTGGCGATGCAGGGTGGTGACGCAGGCCGCGAGCGCGCGCCGCTGCTCTACCGCGTGCTCCACGCCATCGTGCCGGCCGTGCTCAACGCGATGTACCGCCCCGAGGTCGAGGGTCTCGAGCACGTGCCCGAACGGGGGCCAGCGATCCTCGCCTCGAACCACCTCTCCACCCTCGATGTCCTCATCATGCCGGGCGTGCTTGAGCGGCCCGTCTACTTCCTCGCCAAGAGCGAGTACTTCCGCGGCCCCGCCAAGCACCTCTTCGAGAACCTCGGCGTCATCCCCGTGGCGCGCACCGGCGGCGACGCCGCCGAGGCCAGCCTCGCCAAGGGCCGGGAGATCCTCGGACAGGGCCACCTCCTGGGGATCTACCCGGAGGGCACCCGTTCGCCCGACGGCCGCCTCTACCGTGGCAAGACCGGACCGGTGCGCCTCGCCCTGCGCACCGGGGTGCCGGTGGTGCCTGTGGCGATGCGTGGCACGTTCGAGACGATGCCGCCCGGCGCGCGGCTGCCGCGGCTCAAGCAGGTCGGCGTGCGCTTCGGCGAGCCGCTCGACTTCACGCACTACGCCGGTCGCGCCGATGACCGTTTCGCGCTGCGCAGCGCCACCGACGAGCTCATGTACGAGCTCATGCTGCTGTCGGGCCAGGAGTACGTCGACGAGTACGCCGCAACGGTCAAGGCCGCCGGCGGCCGGCCCGAGGCGCTCGACGAGCTGGGCCAGGTGCTCGACGACGACCCCTTCGAGATCCCGCGCGCGAGCTAGCCGACCTCCGCCCCACGAGCAGGGAGCCGCATGATCGACCTGCGCAGCGACACCGTCACGCGCCCGACTCCGGCGATGCGCCGGGCCATGGCCGAGGCCGAGGTCGGCGACGACGTCTACGGCGAGGACCCCACCGTCGTGCGCCTCGAGGAGGCCGCTGCGGCCCGCTTCGGGCGGGAGGCCGCGCTCTACTGCCCCAGCGGGGTGATGTGCAACCAGCTCTGGGTGCGGGTGCTCGGTCGCCCCGGCGACGAGATCCTCTGCGAAGCCGACAGCCACGTCGTGAACTACGAGGCCGGCGCCGGCGCGCTGCTCGGCCAGGCGCAGTTCCGCACCATCCCGGGCGACCGCGGCCGGCTCGACCCCGACGCCGTGGCGCAGGCGATCCGCCCCGAGGTCTTCCCGCTGACCCCCACACGCGTCGTCTGGGTCGAGCAGACCCACAACCGCCGCGGGGGAGCGGTCACCGAGCTCTCCCGCCTCGAGGCGCTCGCCGGGGTCGCGCGCTCGGCCGGCGTCGCGCTCTACATGGACGGTGCGCGCGTCTTCAACGCCGCGGTCGCCCACGGCGTCGACCCCGCGGCCTACGGCGCGCTCGTCGACGGGCTGTCGTTCTGCACGTCGAAGGCCCTCGGCGCGCCGATCGGCTCCCTCATGGTCGGCGACGCCGACGCGATCGCCGAGGCCAGGATGTGGCGTCGTCGCTACGGCGGCGCGATGCGCCAGGCCGGTGTCGTCGCCGCGGCCTCGCTGCTCGCGCTCGAGACCCGCGTCGAACGACTCGCCGAGGACCACGCGAACGCCCGCCTTCTCGCCGCCGTGGCCGCGGAGGCCCGACCCGGGGCCATCGACCCCGCCACCGTGGAGACGAACATCGTGAGCATCGAGCGTGTCGACGCGCCGAGGGCGGTGGCCGCGCTCGCCGAGCGCGGGGTGCGCGCCGGGGCGATGGATCCCACGACGCTGCGGCTCGTCACCCACCCCGACGTCTCCACCGAGGACTGCCGGACCGCCGCCGGGGCGCTCGCCGAGGTGCTCTCGGCCCAACCCTCCGTGGCGTCGTCGTGAGCGCCGGCGCCCGCCCCGACGGGGGAGGGGCGCGGTGAGCCGTGACGTCCTCGTCCTCGGCGACCAGCTCGGTCGCGCCACCGGGGCCCTCGCGCGCGCCGAGCCGGGACGGGACCGCATCGTCATGGTCGAGGCGCTCGCAAAGCTCCGCGAACGTCCCTGGCACCGCCAGAAGCTCGCCTACGTGTGGTCGGCGATGCGCCACCTCGCCGAGGAGCTGCGCGCCGAGGGCTTCGAGGTCGCCACGACCCGCGCCCCGACCCTGCGGCAGGGCCTCGCCGACCTCGACGCCGACCCCGCGCGGACCGTCGTCATGGCGCCGTCGAGCCATGACCTCCGCGCGACGTTGCGCCGCTGGGGCGTCGAGCAGGTCGCCAACGACGCCTTCATCGCCGGGGAGCAGGCCTTCGCCGACTGGGCCGGTCGCCGCCGCAGCCTCGCCCTCGAGCCGTTCTACCGCCGGGTGCGCGCCGGGCACGGCTGGCTCATGGACGGCGACGAGCCGATCGGCGGCACGTGGAACCTCGACGCGGAGAACCGTGAGCGCCCGCCCCGCGGCGGCGTCGACGCACCCCGCATCGAGCCGCCCGTCGAGGACGCCATCGACGCGGCGGTGCAGGCCGACCTCGCCGGGCTCGAGGACGAGCTCGGCCTCGAGCTCCACGGCGCCCCGGGCCCGCGGCGCTTCGCCGCGACCCGGGCCGAGGCCGAGCGGGCGCTCGCCGCCTTCGTCGACGAGCGCCTCGAGGGCTTCGGCCCGCTCGAGGACGCCGTAGTCGCCGGGGAGCCCTACCTCTGGCACTCGCTGCTCTCCGCGCCCCTCAACGTCGGGCTCCTGCACCCCGCCGAGGTCTGCGAGGCCATCGACGCCGCCTACCGCCAGCGAGCCGCCGACGGCGCCCAGCCGCACCTGCCGAGCTACGAGGGGGCGCTGCGGCAGATCTGCGGCTGGCGGGAGTACGTGTGGGGGCTGTACTGGTGGCGCATGCCCGCGTGGCGGGAGGACAACGCCCTCGGGCATACCGGGGCGCTGCCGTCGTGCTTCTGGGACGGCGAGACCGACATGGCCTGCGTCGCCGGCACGATCGGCGACCTCCTCGAGCGCGCCTGGGTGCACCACATCCCCCGCCTCATGATCCTCGGCAACCACGCCCTGCTCGCCGGCGTCGACCCCCACGTGCTCAACGACTGGTTCCACGGGATGTTCGTCGACGGCTACGAGTGGGTGATGCTGCCCAACGTCGTCGGGATGAGCCAGTGGGCCGACGGCGGGATCATGGCGAGCAAGCCCTACGCCTCGGGTGGCCGCTACCTCGACCGCATGACGACGTACTGCGGCGACTGCCGCTTCGACCCCGCCAAGCGTGTCGGCGAGGACGCCTGCCCGTTCACGACCCTCTACTGGGACTTCCTCGACCGTCACGAGGAACCGCTGCGCCGCAACCACCGGATGCGGCCGATGTACGGCACGCTCGAGCGCCTCGGGGAGGACGAACGTGCCGCCATCCGGGCCCGGGCCGCGGCGTGGCGGGCTCCACCGCCGGGCTAGCCCGGTCCGGTGGCCGCTAGCATGCTGGGAGACGATCCGAGGAGGGCAGGGCATGGGGCACGCGTGGTGGCGATGGCCACAGCCCACGTGTCCGGGCCGGTGTCGGGGGCCACGACGATGAGCTCCCCGCCCGAGGCCGACCCCCGCCTCGTCGCCTGCCCGACCTGCGGAGCGCCGAACGCCGGCAGCCGCACCGCCTGCGGGCGCTGCCACGGTGGTCTCGCCGACGGCCCGGCCGGTGCGTCGGGCGTGGCCGAGGAGGATCCCGGCGCCGAGGGCGATGCCGAGCGGCCCTCGAACCTGCTCATCGCCATGACGGCGATCGCCGTGCTCGCCGGGGTCGCCGTGCTCGTCGCCCTGCTGTCGGCACGGGGTGTCGGCCCGTTCGCCACCGACGCCGGCGACGTCCTCGGTGACGCCGAGCTCGCGTCGATCGCCGCGGTCCGGGCCTCGTCGGAACGGCGTCCGTCCGATGACATGAGCTACGTCGCCGAGCACGTCGCCGACGGCGACACCTCGACGGCATGGGTGGCCGAAGACGGGGGCGAGCCGTGGATCGAGCTCGAGCTTGTCGACGTCGCCGAGGTCACCGGGCTCGTCCTGTGGAACGGCAACCAGGCCGACGACGCCTTCGCGCGCCACGACCGCGTCGCCGCGCTGCGCATCGAGACCGACGAGCGTGCCTTCGAGGTCGATCTCCTCGACAGCCGGGGTCCGTTGGCCATCGACCTGCCCGAGCCGGTGGCCGCGAGCCGGGTGCGCCTCGTCGTCGAGGAGGTCTTCAGCGGCGACGAGGTGCCGGGCCCGGCCCTCTCGCGTGTCGTCGTGCGGGTGCTGCCCGAGGGCTGAGCACGGCGGGCGACCCCGGGCAGCGCGCTAGCCGTCGGTGTAGGTGTAGAGCGTGACGGTCTCGCCCCGGGCGACGGGCTCGCCGGCGGCGGGGAGCTGCTCCTCGACGAGGCCGACACTGCCGCGCACGAAGGGGCCGAGGGTCGGGCGCGGTGAGGCGTCAACGGCGACCTCGAGACCGCGCGACTCGAGAGCGGCGCGAGCGTCCTCGACGGCGTCGCCGCGCACGTCGGGGGTGTCGATCGTGCGGGGTCCCAGCGATGCGGTCACCGTGACCGCCGAGCCGAGGTCGACCTCCTCGCCCGGTGCGATCGTCTGGTCGATGACCTCGCCCTCGGTGGGGACCTCGTCGCTCCAGATCCTCGTGGGATCCTCCGCGAGCACGAGGCCGGCGTCGGCGAGGAGCGCCTCGGCCTCCGAGAGTTGACGACCGCGCACGTCGGGAACCTCGACCTGCTCGACGCCGAGGGAGACCACGAGCGCGACCTCCTCGCCCTCGTGCAGCGAGCTGCCGGGCTCGGGGTCCTGGGCGACGACTGCGCCCTCGGCGACCTCGTCGCTGTGCTCCTCGCTGCGCGTGACGACAAGCCGCTCGTCCTCGAGGTTCGCGGCGGCCTCGTCGACCGGCAGGCCGGTCACGTCGGGCATCTCCACCGGTCGTGGGCCGAGCGAGAGGGCGACGGCGACGCGATCGCCGACGCGCCGCTCCTCGCCGTCGGTGGGGTCCTGACCGAGGACCTCGCCTGGCTCGGCGAGAAGGTCGTGGCGCTCGCCGGCCACGATGAGCTCGAGGCCTGCCTCCTCGGCGGCGGCCACGGCCTCGGCCTCGGCGAGGCCGACGAGGTCGGGGACCGCGGTGACGGGGGCGAGCACGAAGTTCCAGTAGGCCCAGGCGCCCCCGCCGGCGAGCCCGCCGAGGAGCACGAGCGCGAGCGCGGCGAGCAGCAGGGGCCGTCGTCGTCGCCGCGGCGCTCCGTCGTCGTCTGCCGGGTCGCCATCGGGGCGGTCGTCCTCCCGCGGGGAGGGTGCGGTCTCGGTGGGGCCCGTCGAGGGTCGTGCCGGCGCCGGCAGCGGGGGCGTGTCCGTGGTCGGGCCCGTGCTGCGGTCCTCGAGCGCCGCGGTCTCCTGCGAGGCCGCGGGGATGACGAGGGTGTGCTCGACCCCGCCCCGTCCCGCGTGGTGGACGACGACGGGCTCGGCGCCGCCGGGCACCGCCGCGTGCAGCGCGGTGGCGAAGGCGACGAGGTCCTCGAAGCGGTCGGCGGGGTCGTGCTCGGTGGCGCGCCGCACGACGGCGTCGACCTCGGCGGGGACGTGCGTCGCGACGCCCGAGGGGGGCGGCACCCGGTCGCGCGCGTGGCGCAGCGCGACGGCCATCGGGCTGTCGCCGGCGAAGGGGCGCTCGCCGGTGAGCAGCTCGTAGGTCAGCACCGCGACGGCGTACTGGTCGCTTGCCGGGGTGGCCTCCTGGCCGTCGACGAGCTCGGGCGCCATGTAGTGGACGCTGCCGATGAGGGCGCCGGTCTGGGTGTGGCTCGTGCCGGCCACGACGCGGGCGATGCCGAAGTCGGCGACCTTCGGGGTGCCTTCCTCGCCGTCG
>SLNF01000082.1 GCA_007133145.1 Nitriliruptorales bacterium | reverse complement strand
GGCGCGGTCTACATCGAGACGGTCTTCGGCTGGCCGGGCATCGGGCGCATGCTCGTCAACGCCATCGGCACCCGCGACATCCTCCTCGTGCAGGGCGGGGTGCTGCTCGTCGCGACGAGCTACGTCCTCATCAACCTCGCCGCCGACATCGTCCAGGCCATCCTCGACCCGCGGATCCGTGTCGAATGAGCGTCGACCAGACCCCCGTCCAGACGACCGCCCCTCCCGGTGCGGGCACATGGAAGCGGCTCGTGCGCAACCGCCTCGCCGCGGCCGGCCTCGTCGTCCTCGCCATCGTCCTGCTGCTCGCCACGCTCGCGCCGCTGCTGCCGCTGCCCGACCCAGACACCGTCGACGCCAGCCGGCGCCTCGAGGGCGTGGGCAGCCCCGGCGCGCTGCTGGGCACCGACCACCTCGGGCGCGACATGCTCTCCCGGCTCATCTGGGGTGCGCGGGTCAGCCTCGCCGTCGGCGTCTTCGCGACGCTCATCGCCGCGTTCATCGGCTCGCTCATCGGCCTCTTCGCCGGCTTCTACGGGCGGGTCGTCGACAGCGCCCTCATGCGCGGCGTCGACGTGCTCATGGCCTTTCCCTACCTCCTGCTCGCCATCGGCCTCGTCGCGGTCCTCGGCCCCGGCCTCATCAACGCGATGATCGCGATCTCGGTCGTCAACATCCCCTTCTTCGCCCGTGCCGTCCGCGGCGCGACGGTGACCCTGGTCTCCTCGGAGTACGTCGACGCCGCGCGTGCGCTCGCCTTCTCGCGCGGACGGATCCTCTTCCGCGAGGTCCTGCCCAACGTCCTGCCGGTCATCATCGTCACGATGTCGACGACGGTCGGCTGGATGATCACCGAGACCGCTGGGTTGTCCTTCCTCGGCCTCGGGGCGCAGCCGCCGACGTCGGACTGGGGCACGATGCTCGGCGCGGGCCGGGACTTCATCACCCGCGCGCCGCACGTCTCCATCGTCCCCGGTGCGGCGATCTTCCTCGTCGTCATCTCGCTCAACTTCGTCGGCGACGGCCTCCGCGACGCGCTGGACCCGAAGCTCAAGTGAGCAGCGAGACGATGCCCACCGCCCTCCACACCGGCCGCGCCGGCGAGCCACTCCTCTCCGTCCGCGGCCTCGCGACGCACTTCACCGTCGAGGGGGAGGTCTTCCGCGCGGTCGACGGCGTCGACCTCGACGTCGCCCGTGGCGAGGCCGTCGGCCTCGTCGGCGAGTCCGGCTCGGGCAAGACCGTCACGGCGATGTCGGTGCTCCAGCTCATCCCCGACCCGCCGGGGCGCATCGTCGACGGCTCGATCGAGCTCGACGGCACCGACCTCGTCACCGCCTCCGACCGGGTGCTGCGCGACGTGCGCGGCAACCGCGTGGCCTGCGTCTTCCAGGACCCGCTCACGACGCTGAACCCGGTGCTGTCGATCGGCGAGCAGATCGTCGAGATGATCCGCCGTCACCAGGACCTCTCGCGCAAGGCCGCGCGCGCCCGGGCGCGGGAGCTCCTCGAGGCCGTCCACATCCCCAAGCCCGAGCGGCGCCTCGACGAGTTCCCCCACGAGCTCTCCGGGGGGATGCGCCAGCGCGTCGTCATCGCGATGGCGCTCGCCAACGACCCGGAGCTGCTCATCGCCGACGAGCCGACGACCGCCCTCGACGTCACCGTCCAGGCCGAGATCCTCGACCTCTTCATCGAGCTGCGCGAGCGGCTCGGCATGGCGCTGCTCTTCATCACCCACGACTTCGGGGTGATCTCCGAGCTCTGCGACCGCGTCGTCGTCATGTACGCCGGCAAGGTCGTCGAGGAGTCACCCGTCGACCGGGTCTTCGTCGACCCCCAGCACCCCTACACCCGGCGGCTCATCGACTGCGTGCCCGCCCTCGGGCAGGGCTCGCGCGAGCTCGAGGTCATCCCCGGGCTGCCCCCGGCGCTCAACCGCCTGCCGGAGGGCTGCGCCTTCGCACCGCGCTGCGACGTCGACGAGGACGCCTGCCGCCGCGGGGAGATCGCTCTGCGCGACGTCGGCGACGGCGTCGCCGCCCGCTGCATCAAGCCGGGAGCCCGCCCATGAGCGCCGTGTCGACGGCCCGCCAGACCCCCGTGCTCGAGGTCAGAGGGCTCGAGAAGCACTTCTTCGGCCGTCGGCGCCTCTTCGGGGCCACCGCCCCGCCGCTCAAGGCCGTCCAGATCGTGTCGTTCTCGCTGCAGGCCGGCAACGCCCTCGGCGTCGTCGGTGAGAGCGGCTGCGGCAAGTCGACGCTCGCGAAGACGATCATGGGGCTGCACGAGCCCACCGGCGGGGAGGTGCTCCTCGACGGGCGCGACGTCCGCGACATCCCGCGCAAGGAGTTCGCGAGCCGCGTGCAGTTCGTCTTCCAGGACCCCTACTCCTCGCTCAACCCGCGCAAGACCGTGCGCCAGACCCTCGACGCGCCGATGCGCCACCTCGCCGGCCTCGACGGCAAGGCCCGCGAGGACCGGGCCGCCGAGCTCCTCGACCTCGTCGGCCTGCGCCCGGAGTTCGCGGGACGCTACCCCCACGAGTTCTCCGGGGGGCAGCGCCAGCGCATCGGCATCGCCCGGGCGCTCGCCGCAAGCGCCGACGTGCTCCTGCTCGACGAGCCCGTGAGCGCCCTCGACGTCAGTGTCCAGGCACAGGTGCTCAACCTCCTGCGCAAGCTCCAGCGCGAGCTCGGGCTCACCTACCTCTTCATCGCCCACGACCTCGCCGTCGTGGAGAACCTCTGCGACGAGGTCGCGGTGATGTACCTCGGGCGTATCGTCGAGCAGGCGCCCCGCGAGGTGCTCTTCCGCGAGCCGCGCCACCCCTACACCCACACGCTGCTCTCCGCGGTGCCGGTGGCCGGCCAGGCACGTGGGCAGCGGCTGCGGCTCGCCGCCCCCGGCGACGCCGCCGGGCTCACCGACGAGGGCGTCGGCTGTGCGTTCGCTCCGCGCTGCTACCGCGCCGAGCCGCGCTGCCACGAAGACCTGCCGCCGCTCGACGACGCCGCGGTCGGCCACCCCGTCGCCTGCCACTTCGCCGCCGACACCGACCCCAAGGAGCATGCGGTATGACCCTCGACGCGGAGCGCTTCCTCGCCGACCTCGACACGCTCGCCGGCTTCGGTGCCGACGGCAACGGCGGCGTCAGCCGCCCGTCGTTCTCCGGCGCCGACGCCAAGGCGCGGCGGTGGCTCGCCGAGCGCGCCGAGGCGGCCGGGCTGGCCTACCGCGAGGACGCCGCCGCCAACGCCTTCATGCGCCTCGACGGCCCGCCCGGCCCGTCCGTCTGGGTCGGCAGCCACCTCGACAGCGTCCCCAACGGCGGACCCCTCGACGGCGCGCTCGGGGTCGTCGCCGGCCTCGAGGTCGTCCGCAGCCTCGCCGAGGAGGGCGTGAGGCTTGCCCGGCCCGTCGAGGCGGTCTCCTTCACCGACGAGGAGGGCGCCTACACCGGCTTCCTCGGGTCGAAGTCGGCGATGGGCCAGCTCACCCCCGCCGACCTCGAGGCGATCGAGGGCCGCGACGGCACCCCGCTCGTCGAGGCCATGCGCGTGGCGGGCTACGACCCCCAGGCGATCGGCTCGGCCGCCGTCGACCCCGCGAGCGTTGCCGCCTACTTCGAGATGCACATCGAGCAGGGCGCGATCCTCCACGAGGCCGGCGTCCCCGTCGGCGTCGTGACCCACATCGTCGGGGTCGGCCGGGCGACGGTGGAGCTCGTCGGCCGCGCCGACCACGCCGGCACGACGCCGATGCACCTGCGGCGCGACGCCGCCCGGGGTGCCGCCGACCTGCTCGCCGCGCTGCCGGGTCTGCCCGCCGAGGTCGGCGCCGTCGACGCGGTCGTGACCTGCGGGCGCCTGTCGCTCGCGCCCGGGGCGGACAACATCGTCCCCGGACGGGCGACGCTGCACCTCGACATGCGCGACCGCGACCGGGGCGTCATCGAGGCGCTCGAGGCCGCCGTGACCGCCCACGCCAAGGCCGCCGCCGAGGCCCACGACCTCGAGGTCTCGGTGACCCGGGAGAGCCTCACCGACCCGACGCCGCTCGACGGCCGGCTCGTCGACCTCGTCGCCGAGTCCGCCGACGCTGCCGGGCTCGCGGCGCGGCGCATGCCCTCCGGCGCCGGCCACGACGCCCAGGTCGTCGCCCCGGAGGTGCCCACCGCGATGGTCTTCGTGCCGAGCATCGACGGGCGCAGCCACTCCCCGCTGGAGCGCACCGAACCCGAGGATCTCGTCGCCGGGCTGCGCGTGCTCCACGGCGCGGTCCGTCGGCTCGCCACCGAGGTGCCATGACGCACGCGGCGGCAGGCCAGCCGAGCGACCGCGAGCTGCTCGCGGCGGTCTACCCCCAGGCGTCGTGGCCGCCGCTCGACGTCGAGCGCCTCGCCCTGCTCGTCATCGACCTCCAGCTGCTCTGCGCCGCCCCCGACCGCGGGATGTTCGCCGCCGCCGCGGCCCTCGGACGCCCCGACCTCCTCGAGCCCTACCGACGGCGGCTGACCGACGTCGTCGTGCCCAACACCGCCGCACTCGGCGACGCAGCGCGCCGGCGGGGCGTGCCGGTGGTCTTCACGAAGATCGAGTCGCTCACGCCCAGCGGCGCGGAGCGCTCGGGCTGCCATCGCGCGCTCGACCTCCACGTGCCCCCCGGCGACGCCGACGGCGAGATCCTGCCGGCGCTCGCCCCCGAGGCGGATGACCTCGTCGTCGCCAAGACCGCCTCGGACGCCTTCGTCGGCACGAACCTCGAGTACCTCCTGCGCAACCTCGGGGTGGCCCACCTCGCAGTGTGCGGGGTGCTCAGCCACGAGTGCGTCGAGAGCACGGTGCGCCACGCCGCCGACCTCGGCTTCGTCTGCCACGTCGTCGAGGACGCGTGCGCGGCGGTCGAGGAGGAGCGTCACGCGATGGCGATGCGCGACCTCGGCCAGAGCTACGCCGAGGTCACCACCACGGCGGCGCTCCTCGACGTCCTCGACGACCCGCGGGCCCGGACGGGCGGGGGGCGGGTGTGAGCGACCTCGCCGCGCGGATCCGGGAGGCCTACGACAGCCTCAGCCCCTCGGAGTGCCGGGTCGCCGACGTCGTGCTCGGCTCGCCGGACCTCCTCGTCGGCTTCACCGCCACCGAGCTCGCCGAGACCGCGGGGGTCTCGAAGCCGACGGTGACGCGCTTCGTGGGCAAGCTCGGCCTCAACGGCTTCGCCGCGTTCCGCACCGCCGCGCGCGAGGCCTTCCTCGTGCCCAACGGCTCACCGCTCGACCTGCTCGCCCGCGGCCTCGACGCCACCGAAGGCGAGCTCGGCCACACCATCGCCGAGACGTGGACCGCCGATGTCGCCAACCTCGAGCGCACCTACGCCGGCCTCGACGAGGAAGCCCTCGCCCGCGTCGTCGACCGGCTCGTCGCCGCCCGGCGGCTCGCCTTCGCCGACTTCCGCAAGCAGCACACGCTCGCGGCCTATGCCGGGGCGCTGTTCAACGCCGTGCGCCCCGACGTCCGGGTCCTGCCGGTGGCCGGCACCGGTCCTGGCGACGGGCTGCTCGACCTCGGGCCCGATGATCTCGTCGTGATGTTCCCGTTCCGGCGCGCCCAGACCGAGCACGACCGCCTCTCGGCGGCCTGCGTCGACACCGACGTACCCCTCGTGACGGTCGGTGACCGCTACCCCAACCCCGCGAGCCGGCGGGCGCTCGTGCACCTGACCTGTGCGACCGACGGCGTGGGGGTCGTCGACAGCTTCGTCGCGCCGATGAGCCTCATCAACGTCCTCTTCACCGCGACGACGAACCGTCTCGGCGCCGCCGCGCAGCGCCGACTCGCCGCCCTCGAGCATGAGCACGAGCGCTTCGCGACCTTCGTCACCCGCCACGGCGAGCCCTGATGGGCGCACCGCCGGTGATCGCCCTGTCATCGGCGTCGGTGCGCGCGCGCTACGACGGGCGCAAGGAGCGGCTCGTCGGCACGAACGTCGCCTACGAGCGCGCGGTCACCCGTGCGGGGGGCATCCCCGTCGTGCTGCCCTTCGGGGTGCGCGGTCGCCGGGCGGCCGCGGTCCTCGCCCGCGCCGATGCCCTCGTGCTCACGGGCGGCGACGACGTCGCCGACCCTGGCCTCGCCGAGCCCCCCGGCCGAGGCGACCCCCTGCGCGACGCGAGCGACGCCGCCCTGCTCGCGGCCGCGCGGGCCCAGGGCCTGCCCGTCCTCGGGGTGTGCCGCGGGGTCCAGCTCCTCGCGGTGCGCAGCGGCGGCGCGCTCACCGCGGTCGACGGCCACGCCCCGGCCCCGGGAGAGCCGCTGGGGCGCCACCGCGTGCGCCTCGAGCCCTCGTCGTGGGTCGCGTGCCGCCTCGGGGTCAGCGTCGGCGTCGTGCCCTCGCTGCACCGCTACGCCGTCGCCGATCCCGGCCGCCTCGTCGTCGTCGCCCGTGCGGGCGACGGCACGATCGAGGCGATCGCCGATCCGCGGCGCTTCGAGGTCGGCGTGCAGTGGCATCCCGAGCTCAGCGGCGGCGCGCTCGGCTGTCCGCTGTGGCGGGCGTTCGTCGCCGAGGCGGCCGCTGACGCGCCACGCGGCGTGGCCGCGCCCAGCGGTTACGCTGCGGCCGCCGGGCCGACCGACGTGGTGGAGGTGGGATGAGCGCGAAGCTCCTGCCGATCGACATGGACTACGTCCGCGATGTGCTCCTGCGGCTGCTGCGCACCCCGAGCCCGACCGGACGCACCGACGAGGTCATGCACCTCATCGGCGAGGAGCTCGAGGCGATCGGCGTCGGCTTCTACCTCACCCGCCTCGGCAGCCTCGTCGCCGAGCTCAAAGGGGCCCAGGAGCGCCCCGACCGGGCCGTGGTCGTCCACTCCGACGTCATCGGCTGCGTCGTCAAGCGCATCAAGGACAACGGCCGGCTCCAGCTCAGCCCCGTCGGCACGTTCAGCCCGCGCTTCGCCGAGGGCGCGCGGGTGCGGATCTTCACCGACGACAGCGACACCGCCTACACCGGCACGGTCCTGCCGCTGCTGGCCTCCGGGCACACCTTCGGCGATGCCGTCGACGACCAGCCGACGAGCTGGGCCCACGTCGAGGTCCGCATCGACGAGTTCGTCGAGACCGCCGAGCAGACCGAGGCGCTCGGCATCCGTGCAGGGGACTTCGTCGCCCTCGACGCGAACCCCGTCATCACCCGGGCTGGCTTCGTCAACGCCCGGCACCTCGACGACAAGGCGGGCGTGGCCGCCGCCCTCGGGGCCTTCAAGTGCCTCGTCGACCATCGTGTGGCCCTGCCGGTGACCGCCCACCTGCTCGTGACGATCGCCGAGGAGGTCGGCCAGGGGGCGAGCCACGGCCTCGACGGCGACGTCGCCGAGATGGTCTCGGTCGACAACGCCGTCGTCGCGCCGGGGCAGTACTCCCGCGAGACCGGCGTCAACGTTGCGATGAAGGACGAGATCGGCCCGTTCGACTACCACCTCACCCGCAAGCTGCTCAGGCTCTGCCGCGACGTCGGCATCCCCGCCCAGCGCGACGTCTTCAACTTCTACCGCTCCGACATCT
>SLNF01000333.1 GCA_007133145.1 Nitriliruptorales bacterium | reverse complement strand
CGGCGCGCGCACCGGGCCCGCTGCTGCGGCGGTGGCAGCGAGGGCGCGCAGGTCGGCGAGTCGCGCGTCGGCGGGGCGGCGGCTCCAGCCGGGCAGGTCGGCGGCGACGAGCCACGCGGCGCCACCGTCGGGGGGCAGGCAGATCGCGCTGTCGTGGACGGCGAAGCGCAGCGGCGGCAGGCCGTGGGGGTCGGGACGCGGGTCCGGTGGCAGGGCCAGCCACGGGGTGGCGGCCTCGTCGGTGAGCACGCCAACTCCCCCGCCGAGGAAGGGCGGGGCGGTCGGGTCGCGCGGTGCGCGCCAGCCGCAGGCCTCGGCGAGGCGAACGAGCCCCTCGGCCTCGTGGATGACCGCGAGGGGCTCGCCGACGACGACGGTCCAGCCACGTACGCGCAGGGCCGCGGTCTCGCGCCGCCCGGGCAGGCTCACCAGGCGCAGCGGGCAGACCCCATGCCTGGTGCGCGCGGTGCGCACCCGCAGGACCTCAGGCGCGCGAGGGGACCCCGTACTTGCGACGGAAGGCGGCGTCATCGAGCTCGTCGAGGTCGGCCTCGAGGCTGGCCTGGAACTCCTCCGCCTCGCCCTGGTCGCTGAAGGTCTGCGACCACACGAGGTTGCCCGAGTCGATGACCTGGAGCTGCACGTCGAACATCGTCCCGCTGTTGTAGGCATCCCGCATCCGTGTGAGCACGCGGAAGCGGCGTCGTGCAGGCTCGGAGCTCAATGTGGGCGACCTCGGACGATCCGGGCGGGCGTTGCGGCCATTCGCGCGCGGCGACGTGGCAGGCGCAGCATAGCCCCCGGAGGCACCCGCGCGCAGATCGGCGTGTGGCCGAACGGACGTGGGCGCCGCCGCTGGCGTTAGACTCCGGCCGCCCCCACGACGGCAAGGCGGTGACGTGAAGCTCTACACCCGACGAGGCGACGACGGCACGACCGGGCTGCTCTACGGCGGCCGCGTCGACAAGGACGATGCCCGCACCGAGGCCTACGGGACGACCGACGAGGCGGTCTCCGCCCTGGGGCTCGCCCGTGCCGACCTCGCCGAGGGCTCGGGTGAGGCCGATGCCGAGTGGGCCGCGCGCATTCTCGCGGTCCAGCGCGAGCTCTTCATCGTCGGGGCGCAGCTCGCCACCCACCCCGATCACTGGCCGCGGCTCGAGGAGGGCCTGAGCCTCACGACCGAGTCGATGGTCGCGGCGCTCGAGCAGGGCATCGACGAGCTGCTCGCGCGCTATCCGCTGCCGCGGGAGTTCACCGTGCCGGGTGGGCGTCGGGCCGGCGCCGCCGTCGATCTCGCCCGGACGATGGTGCGGCGAGCCGAGCGGCAGGTCGTGCACCT
Organism: Nitriliruptorales bacterium; assembly: GCA_007133145.1. Lineage (GTDB taxonomy): Bacteria > Actinomycetota > Nitriliruptoria > Euzebyales > Egibacteraceae > T1Sed10-49. The sequence goes on along the minus strand of SLNF01000333.1, from coordinate 6,232 downwards.
GCACCGGGAGGGGGCGATCCCCGACGACGTCGTCCTGCGCTACCTCAACCGGCTCTCCGACTTCCTCTTCGCTCTCGCCCGGGCCATCGAAGGGGGCGCGCACACGCCGACCCGCGCGTGAGCCCGCGAGGGGTCGCGCCGCGCTGACGCTGCTCACTCGTAGCGCTGCCCGGGGGCGGGGAAGGCGCCGGTGGCGACGTCCTCGGCGAAGGCCCGCACGGCCTCGGTGATCACACCCCGCAGATCGGCGTAGGCCTTGGCGAATCTCGGCGGGGGCCCGGGGCCGAGGCCGAGCAGGTCGTGGACGACGAGGACCTGCCCGTCGGTGTCCGCCCCCGCCCCGATGCCGATCGTCGGCACGCCGACCGCGGCGGTCACGGCCTTGCCGAGGCTCGCGGGCACACCCTCGAGGACGATGGCGAAGGCGCCGGCCGCCTCGAGGTCTCGCGCGTCGGCGAGGATGCCCTCGGCGGCTTCTGGCTCGCGTCCCTGCACCCGATAGCCCATCTCGTGCACCGATTGCGGGGTGAGCCCGAGATGGCCCATGAACGGCACGCCGGACTCGACGAGGCGGCGGGCCAGCTCCACGACGCGCGCACCGCCCTCGGCCTTGACCGCATGCGCGCCACCCTCCTTGACGAGGCGCAGGGCCGCACGCATGCCCTCGTTGACGTCGACCTGGTAGCTGCCGAAGGGCAGGTCGGCGACCACGAGGGCGCCCGCCGCGCCGCGGGTGACCGCACGGGTGTGGTGCAGCATGTCCTCGAGGGTGACCGGCACGGTCGTGGCGTGGCCGAGGAGGTTGTCACCGACGGAGTCGCCGACGAGCAGCACCGGCACCCCGGCCTCGGCGAGGATCGCGGCGGTCGTGGCGTCGTAGGCGGTGAGCATCACGAACGGCGTGCGCTCGTGCTTCCACGAGCGCACGTGCGCGACGGTCACCGGTGGGCTCGTCACGTCGATCACCTCGGTCTCCTGCCGGCCCCTCGTCGCCGTGGCTGTCCTGCGGGGTCCAGCGGTGCAGGCAGCGTACCCTCGCGGAGCCGGCCGGCAGATCCGGCGCGCCAGGGTCACCGGCGGCGCGGACGGGAGGAACCATGAGGGTGGTGCTCCAGCGGGTGGCCTCCGCGGCGGTGGAGGTCGACGGCGTCGAGGCGGGCCGGATCGGGCGCGGGCTCGTCGCCCTCGTCGGCGTCGGACGCTCCTCGACCGAGCACGACGCGCGGTGGCTCGCCGGCAAGACCGAGAGTCTGCGGCTGTTCGCCTCGGGGCAGGAGCGCATGGCCGCCTCGGTCGCCGAGGTCGGCGGCGCCGTGCTCGCGGTGAGCCAGTTCACGCTGCACGCCAACGCCCGCAAGGGACGGCGGCCCTCCTTCGCCGAGGCGGCTGAGCCCGCACGCGGAGCGTGGCTCTACGAGCACTACTGCGAGGCGCTCACGGTGCCGGTCGCCCGCGGGATCTTCGGCGCCGACATGCGCCTCGATCTCCGCGCCGACGGCCCGGTGACGATCCTCCTGCGTTCCGACGCGGGGGTCCGCGACATCGGCTGAGCGGGGCCTTAAGCACGTCGTCGGCGGGTCGACACTCGAGCCCAGAGAGCGAGCGCACGGGCCGTCACCGGCGCCGCCGCGGGCTGCGGGCCGCTGAGGCCGCGAGGAGCGCAGAGAGGACCCTTGCCCATGCCACGCAGGGAGCGGGCTGCCGTCGAGCGACTCGTCGCCGTCGCTGAGGGCATCCTCGATGCGCACGTCGAACTGCTCGACGCCGGGGTCCACCCCACGGTGCCCGAGGGCGGGCGGCTGCTCGCCATCGGTGGTCGGGGACCGGGGGGCTGGCTCCGGGTCACCCCCCACGGCGGCGAGCCGCTGCTGCCCGAGGACGATCGTGTCCTCGGCGTGCTCTGCTCCGCGCTCGCTGAGCTCGGCGCGGCCGTGCGCCCACTCGCCGTCTCGCCCCAGCGGCTCGGCGAGGTGCTCGAGCGACGCGAGATCGCCATCGTCTACCAGCCGATCGTCGACCTGCGCAGTGGCGCGGTCCTCGGCTACGAGGCGCTCTCGCGCTTCCCCGCGCCCCCGCAGGCGCCACCCGACCGCTGGTTCGCCGACGCCGCGGCGGTCGGACTCGGCGTCGAGCTCGAGGTGCTCGCCGTCGAGCTCGCGCTCGCGCCGCTGTGGGCGCTGCCCGAGGAGGTCTACCTCGCGTGCAACGTCTCCCCAGAGGTCGCTGGCTCGCCGCAGCTGCGGGCGGCGCTCGACGGTGCCGACCTCTCGCGGGTCGTCCTCGAGATCACCGAGCACGACGTCGTGCCCGACTACGCCGCGCTCAACGGCGAGCTCGAAGGGCTCCGGCGGCAGGGGCTGCGCGTCGCGGTCGACGACGCCGGTGCCGGCTACGCGAGCCTGCGGCACGTCCTTGAGCTCAGTCCGGACCTCGTGAAGCTCGACCCGAGCCTGACCGCCGGCATCGACCGGCAGTCACCTTCGCCAGAGCTCGCCGGTGCGCTCGTGGGCTTCGCGACGGCGCTCGACTTCGACGTCATCGCCGAGGGGCTCGAGAGCCAGGAGGACGTCGATGCACTGCGTCTGCTCGGCGTGGCCCAGGGGCAGGGCTACCACCTCCGACGTCCTGGGCCCCTCGGCGAGTCCGACTTCGACGCGCTGTCGCACACCGCCTGAGCCTCAGCCCCACCAGCGCTGGGTCATCGGCAGCCGCCGGTCGCGTCCGAACGCCCGGTTGGTGACCTTGATGCCGGGGGCGGCCTGGCGCCGCTTGTACTCCGCGCGGTCGACGAGCCGGGCGACCTGCGCGACGAGCCCGGCGTCGAAGCCCTCGGCGACGAGGTCCTCGACGGAGCGGCGACGCTCGACGTAGCCGGTCAGGATCGGATCGAGGACCTCGTAGGGCGGCAGTGAGTCGGTGTCGCGCTGGTCGGGGCGCAGCTCCGCCGAGGGGGGCTTGGTGATCGTCGCCTCGGGGATCACCGCGCCCGCCGGTCCCCGCCAGTGTGGTCGGTGGGTGGCGTTGCGGTAGCGCGAGAGCTTGTAGACGAGGGTCTTGTCGACGTCCTTGAGCACCGCGAGGCCGCCGGCCATGTCGCCGTAGAGCGTGGCGTAGCCGACGGCGTACTCGCTCTTGTTGCCGGTGGCGAGCACGAGGTCGCCCCACTTGTTCGACAGTGCCATCAGGATCGTGCCGCGGATGCGCGACTGCAGGTTCTCCTCGGTGAGGTCGGGTTCGGCCCCGGCGAAGAGCGGTGCGAGCGCGTCGTCGAAGGCTTCCATCATCGGCCTGATCGGGACGACCTCGTAGCGTGCGCCGAGCGCGGAGGCCAGCGCCCCGGCGTCGGTGAGCGAGCCCTCCGACGACCACGGTGAGGGCATCGCCACGCAGGTCACCGCCCCGGGGCCGAGCGCGTCGACGGCCACCGCCGCGGTCAGGGCGGAGTCGATCCCACCGCTCACGCCGAGGATCGCCCCGGAGAAGCCGTTCTTGCCGAGGTAGTCGCGCACGCCGAGCACGAGTGCCTCGTAGGCCTCGCCCACCGCCCCGAGCGGCGCCTCCTCGGCCGGTCCGGCGTCGACGTCGAGGTCGGCGACGACGAGGTCCTCGGCGAAATGCGCCCCGCGGGCGATGACCGTGCCGTCGGGGGCCATGAGGAAGGAGTCGCCGTCGAAGACCACCTCGTCCTGCCCGCCGACGAGGTTGCAGTAGGCCAGCCAGGCCCGACTGCCGCACGCGTGGTGACGGGCCCAGCGCTCCCGCTGCGCCCGCTTGTCGCGCTCGTAGGGGCTCGCGTTGAGCGAGAGCAGGACCTGGGCCCCTGCCTGCGCACTGTCGGCGAGGACGCCACCCTCGCCCCAGAGGTCCTCGCAGACCGTGACCCCGACGCGCAGCCCTCCGGCCTCGATGAGCAGCGGGGTCGTGCCCGACTGGAAGTAGCGCGCCTCGTCGAAGACGCCGTAGTTGGGGATGCGCTGCTTGCGGTAGTGCGCCTCCACCACGCCGTCGCGCAGGACCGCGGCACTGTTGGCGAGCGTCCGGGCGGTCTCGTCCTCGCTCATCACCGTGTCGTGGGCGACGGCGAGGTCAGCGCGGCCATCGAGGTTCTCGACGACGCCGACGACGAAGGGCACCGCGCCGACGACCTCGGCGAGTCGGCCGAGTTCCGTGGTGGTCGCGGCGACGAAGGCCGGCTTGAGCACGAGGTCTTCGGGCGGGTAGCCGGTGAGGGCGAGCTCGCCCGCGAGCACGAGGTCGGCGCCGGCTTCCACGGCGCGGCCGTAGGCCTCGGCGAGCGCGACGCGGTTGCCCGGCAGGTCGCCGACGGTCGGGTTGAGTTGGGCCAGGGCGACGCGCATGCGGTGGCCTCCTCGTCCTCGTCCCTGCCGTGCGACGCGCACCGGGAGGGTTTTACGGAAACGAAACACCTCGGCAAAGGATGGTTGACAGCACCTGCCTACGGTTCCACTGCGACCCGGGCTCGCGCGTTGCCCAAGGCTATCCGGCCTCGAAGGGGGGACGCGCGGGTCAGGCCAGACCCCGACGCCGAGGCGAGGGCCGCGGACGGGTTGGCACGAGCCGGAGGCCGCGCACGCGGCCGTGACCTGAAGGTGGAGGACTCCATGAAGCGATCGATGCGACGCATGCTGGTGCTGGCCAGCGTGACCCTGGTGGGCCTGCTGGTGCTCGCGGGACCGGCGATGGCGCAGGACGAGTTCGCAACGCAGGACGCGTTGAACATGACGTTCTTCCTGCTCGCGATGGTGCTCGTCTTCATGATGCACGCCGGCTTCTCGATGCTCGAGGCGGGGCTCACCCAGTCGAGCAACGCCGGCAACATCATGATGAAGAACATGATGGTGATCTCCGTCGCCTTCATCACCTACTTCGCCGTCGGCTGGGGGCTCATGTACGGCACCTCGGCGGGCGGGATCATCGGCACCGACGAGTTCTTCCTCATTCCCGGGACCTACGGAGCCGAGCTCGAGGGCTTCCCGTTCCTCGCCTCGGAGTTCATGTTCGACGCGGTCTTCGCCGCGACGGCCGCGACGATCGTCTCCGGTGCGGTGGCCGGCCGCATGAACCTCTGGGGCTTCGTCATCCTCGCTGCGGTGCTCACGTCCTTCGTCTACCCCGTCGTCGGCCACTGGGGCTGGGGCGGAGGCTGGCTCGAGGAGGCCGGGTTCCTCGACTTCGCCGGCTCGACGATCGTCCACCTCGTCGGCGGTGCGGCGGCGATCACCGCCGCGGCGATCCTCGGCCCGCGGCCGGGCAAGTACGACGCGCAGGGCAAGTCGCGCTTCCTGCCGGGGCACTCGATGCCGCTGGCGATCCTCGGGGTGTTCTTCCTCTGGTTCGGCTGGTTCGGCTTCAACGGCGGCTCGGTGCTCAACGCCGAGGTCTCCGTCGGCCCGGTCCTGCTCACCACCGCCCTCGCCGCCTCCGCCGGCGCGCTCGCCTCGGCGGTCGTCTCCGCGGTGCGGGCCAAGGGCAAGACCGACGTCTCGATGGTCGGCAACGGCATCCTCGCCGGTCTCGTCGGCATCACCGCGGGCGCCGACGTCGTCGAGCCCTACGCGGCCATCCTCGTCGGGGTCGTCGCCGGGGTGGTCGTCTCCTTCGCGATCCCGCTCGTCGAGCGCCTCGGCATCGACGACGCCGTCGGTGCGTTCAGCGTCCACGGTGCGGTCGGTGTGCTCGGGACCTGGTGGGTCGGCTTCTACGCCGTCGAGGGCGGCGTCTTCTACGGCGGCGGCTTCGAGCTCTTCACCTGGCAGGTCATCGGCACCGTCGCCGTCACGGCCTTCGTCGCGATCGTCACCGCGATCGTCTGCTTCGGCCTCAAGGCCGCGGGGATGCTGCGCGTCCCCGACGAGGACGCCGAGGAGGGCCTCGACGTCCACGAGCACGGCGTGCTCGGGTACCCCGAGACCGTGCTCACCGGCGGCCGGGAGTAGGCCGCGTCCCGCCGGCGCGGACGGCCGTGCTGCACGCCGCCACGCCCCCTCGCCTCCACCGGCCGGCGTCCCCTGGGCGCCGGCCGGTGCCGTGCCCGGCGGCGGCGCCTCGCGGTACCCGCCCCGCCGTGGTGAGCCGACCGCTACGATCCGCCCTGCGACCCGACGACGCCCGGAGGCCCCGCCGTGGACAAGCAGCAGGAGTACGTGCTCCGCACCGTCGAGGAACGCGACATCCGCTTCGTGCGGCTGTGGTTCACCGACGTGCTCGGGAT
>SLNF01000036.1 GCA_007133145.1 Nitriliruptorales bacterium | reverse complement strand
TGAGCACCCCGGTGCCGCCGAAGACGACGAGCACGAGGGCGACGACGCCGGGGACCGTCCAGCGCCCGAGCCGGCCGAAGAGCTGCGGGTAGAGGCCGTAGACGAGGAAGAGGTAGCTCTCGTGCCGGCCGAGGAGCAGCCAGGTGAGCACGAGCACCCCGGCGAGCCACAGCAGCATCCGCGAGGTCTCCGCCCACGCAGGGTGGCGCAGGGCGGTGAGCCAGTGCCAGGCGGCGAGCCCGACGGCGAGCGCGGCGGTGAGCGTCGCGTGTGCCGCCGAGGGCGCGGCGGCGAGCGCGAGGACGGTCGGCACGACGAGGGTGAGCGCGGCGAAGGCCTCCCAGAGCCAGGCGAGGCGCTCCGCGGCCGGACGGGCCCGGGCGGGCGCCGGGCCGTCGGCAGCGGTCGTCGTCGGCGTGGCCATGGTCACGAGTATCGGGGCTCCCAGCGGAACAGGCGCAATCCCACCGCCACAGCGAGGAGGATCGTGCCCCCGAGCACGGCGAAGGCGGCGGCGTCGAGCGTGCCCGCCGCCCACGCCTCGCGCAGCGCATCGACGGCGTAGGTGAAGGGCAGCGCGGCGCTGACCTGCGCGGCGAGGTCGGGCAGGACCTCGGAGGGCACGACGACGCCGGAGAGGAAGATCGCGGGGAAGTAGATCGCCGCGGCCACCGCCTGCGTCGTCCGCGTCGTCGGCGCGACCGCCGAGAGCGCGAAGCCGAGCGCGATGACCATGACCGCGCTCACGGCGATCGCGGCGAGCGCCGCCGGCCACGACGCCGGCGGGGTGAGGTCGAAGGCGACGGTGGCCACGCCGAGGACGAGCCCGAGGCCGAGGACGGCGACGACGAGGTGGGTCGCGGCGTGCGCGCCCAGGATCTGCCAGGGGCGCAGGGGGCTGACCCGCAGCCGCCGCAGGAAGCCCCGCTCGCGGTAGCCGGCGAGGGTCTCCGGCAACTGCATGAGCCCGCTCGTCGTCATGACGAGCAGCAGGAGCCCGGGGGTGAGCGCGTCGACGAGGCCGACGCCGCCGAAGGCCGCCTGCGGCTCGTTGCCGCCGGAGCCACCGTTGAGGCTGAGCAGGAGCAGGGGCAGGGCGAGGACGAAGAAGAGCACCGCGGGCTCGCGGAGCAGCAGCGTGACCTCCGTGCGTGTGAGCGTGAGCAGCGTCCGCATCAGGCCGGCACCTCCCAGGTTTCGTCGGTGTGGGCGAGGTAGGCCTCCTCGAGGGTGGTATGCGCCCCGGTGACCTCCTCGGGCGTGCCGGTGGCCACGACCCGACCGCCGGCGATGATCGCGAGGCGGTCGCACAGGGCGGCGGCCTCGTCCATCGCATGGGTGACGAGCAGCACCGTCGTGCCCTCGGCCCGCAACCGCCGCACGAGGCCCCAGGCATCACGCCGGGCGACGGGGTCGAGCCCGGTCGTGAGCTCGTCGAGCACGACGATCTCGGGGTCGCCGAGCAGCGCGAGGGCCACGAAGAGCCGCTGGCGCTGTCCGCCCGAGAGCGTCGCGAACCCCGACCGCCGCTTCTCGGCCAGCCCCCAGTCGGCGAGCAGCCGCTCGACCTGGTCTTGACGGCCGTGGGCGGTGGCGAAGACCCGCAGCGCCTCACCGACGCGCATCCGGTCGGGCAGGGCCGCCTGCTGCAGCTGCACCCCCACCCTCGAGCGCACCGCCGCGGCGTCGGTGGCCGGGTCGAGGCCGAGCACCCGAACCTTCCCGCCGTCGGGCCGGCGCAGCCCGGCGACGCACTCCACCGTCGTCGTCTTGCCGGCCCCGTTGGGCCCGAGGATCCCGAAGACCTCCCCGCGCTCGACGGCGAGGCTCACCCCGTCGACGACGGCAACGCCTCCGTAGCGCTTCTCCAGCCCGGTGACCTCCACGACCGCCATGGCGGCGCTCCTCTCCTCGCCTGCTCGACCGACGAGACCAGCGTGCGCCGTCGGGGAGGCGCCGCCCTCCGACGATCGGCTCCTTCGGCCTCAACCGATCGGTTGACCTTCCGGGGCCGCGCTGAGACAGCGGGCCACCCGCATCCCCGCGGGGGGGCCGAGGGTCCCTGTGGCCACCACCCGCGGAGGGCCACGCTCTTGCCAGCGAGTGAGCGACGGCCCCGGCCCGGTCACTGTCGGAGGAGGAGCGCGAACGATGGAACTCTTCGAGGTCTTCGGCTGGACGTGCGTCGGCCTGTCATGCGTGATCCTCCTCGTCGCGCTCGTGATCTTCGCCGTCGGCTTCGTCCTCACGCTCTTCGAGCTCGTCAAGCGCTCCCTGCGCGCGAAGAACGGCGAGGGCGCCGACGCCGCACAGAGGGACCACACGGAGCCCGCCGACCGGTAGACGGACCCCGCGGACGGCAATGCACCGTTCCCACGTCGCTGCGGCTGCCGACGAGGCCGCCACGGCCGATCCTTGACCTCCGTGCCGACGCAACGGCGCCGCCGAGGACCGAGGAGCGAGCGATGAGCACCGCGGAGGAGGCCGTCCCACCGGACCACGTCGTCGACGGCGCATGGCTCGAGGCCCGACTCGGCGACCAACGCCTGCGAATCATCGACGCCACCGTCGTGCTCGACCCCGAGACGTGGGGCGCGAGCTCGGGTCGGGAGATCTACGAGGCCGGCCACCTGCCGGGCGCGACCTTTGCCGACCTCGTCGCCGAGCTCTCCGACCCCGAGGCCGACGCGGGACTGCCCCAGGGCGTCCACGCCTACATGCTCCCCTCCGCCGAGCGCTTCGCCGAGGCGGTCGGCCGCCACGGGGTTGGCAACGACTCGGTCGTGGTCACCTACGACACCTCCGCGGGCATGTGGGCAGCCCGCCTGTGGTGGATGTTCCGGGTCTTCGGCCACGACGACGTCGCCGTGCTCAGCGGGGGCCGGCAGCGCTGGACCGCCGAGGGGCGGCCGGTGTCCACCGAGCCGGTCGAGCCCGCGGCGGCGTCGTTCACCCCCGGTTGGCGCCCCGAGCTCGTCGCCGACAAGGAGGAGGTCGCCTCCCGGATCGGCGACCCCGACGCGGTGCTCGTCAACGCCCTGTGGCCGGAGCAGTTCCGCGGCGAGCAGCCGCTGCCGATCGGCCGCGCCGGACGGATCCCCCGGTCGGTGAACGTCCCGCTCACCGACACCCTCGACGCGCTCGCGCTCGCCGAGGTCGGCATCGACGCCGCGGTCTACGACGGCGCGCTCGTCGACTGGGCCAGCGACCCCAACGCTCCGCTCGAGACCGGCTAGAGGGGAAGGACCCGCCCGATGGGTGCACGCCCGCGTCGCCGCTGGCGGCGCGGCGCGCTCGGGCTCCTCCTGCTCGCGGTGCTCGCCGCACCGCTGCTCACCGCCGAGCCGGCCGAGCCCCTCCCCCATTTCACCGAGCACAACCCGGCGAGCATCGCCCACGCCGGCGCGCAGGGCCATGCGCCGGCGAACACGATCGAGGCGTTCGCGCTCGCCCTCGACCTCGGCGCCGACACCCTCGAGATGGACCTGCAGCTCACCGCCGACGGGGAGGTCGTCGCCCACCACGACGGGACCGTCGACCGCGAGACCGACGGCACCGGCGCGATCCGCGACCTCACCCTCGACGAACTCGCCGAACTCGACGCCGGCTACGGGTTCACCGACGCCGACGGCGGTCATCCCTGGCGGGGTCGGGGCGTCTCCATCCCCACGCTCGAGGAGGTCTTCGAGGCCTTCCCGGGGACCTTCATGGTCCTCGAGCTCAAGACCGACGGCGGCCCCGACCTCGTTGCCGCGGTCGCCGAGCGCGTGCGCGCCCACGACCGGGCCGACGACGTCGTCATCGCGAGCTTCGACCTCGCCTTCATCGAGGAGGCCCGGCAGCGCCTCCCCGAGGTCGCCACGACGATGCCCGAGGACGAGGCACGGACGTTCCACATCCTCCAGGCCCTTGGCCTGCACCGCTGGTGGTCACCGCCCGGACAGCTGCTGCAGGTCCCGGAGTTCCACGACGGGGTCCACGTCGCGACCCACCGATTCTTCACCGCCGCCGCCGAGCTCGGCGTGCACACCCACGTGTGGACGGTCAACGACCGTGAGGACCTCCACCGCCACCTCGCCGCCGGCGCCGACGGCATCATCACCGACTACCCTGAGCGGGTCGTCGAGGTCGCCGCCGAGCGGGAGGTGGGCGCCCGCCGCGACGGCGTCGACCTCGGCAGCGTCGGGGCCACGGCCTGGCTGCAGGAGCGCACCGGCTGGCTGACCCCGCTCATGCGCGCGGTGACCTTCCTCGGCGACGAGGATTTCTACGTCCTGGGCTTCCCCGTGCTGTACTGGGCGGTGAGCCGGCGCGTGGGCCTGCGGGTCGGTGTCATGCTGCTGCTCTCGGCGGGGCTCAACGAGGCCGCGAAGCTCGCCGGACGCACCCCACGGCCGACGTTCCTCGACCCCTCCCTCGGCGTCGTGGAGGAGACGACGCTCGGCGCGCCGTCGGGGCACGCCCAGAACGGCCTCGTCGTCTGGGGGGTGCTCGCCGCAGAGCTGCGACGGCGCTGGGTGTGGGTGGCCGCGCTGGTCCTCATCGCCCTGCTCGGCCTCTCGAGAATCCATCTCGGCGTCCATTACCCCGTCGACCTCGTCGTCGGCTGGGCGCTTGGTGGCCTCCTGCTGCTGAGCTACCTGCGCTGGCGCGAGCCGCTCACGGCGTGGCTGGAGTCACGCTCGGCGCGCGCCAAGATCGGGGCGTCGCTCGCGGCGTCGCTCGCACTCGTTGTGCTCGCTATCGCCGCCCGGCTCGCGTTCCTCGACTGGCAGCCACCGACGTCATGGATCGGCATCGACGCCGGGCGCTGGCCGATGGGACTCAGCCACGCGGTCACCCCCGCCGGGGCGCTGTTCGGCCTCGGGGTCGGCACGGTGTGGCTCGCCTCGGCCGGGGGCTTCCGCGTCGACGGTCCCCTGTGGCAGCGGGCGCTGCGCTGCCTCGTCGGGCTCGCCGGCGTCCTCGCGCTCTGGCAGGGGCTCGGCGCGCTCTTCCCCGGCGGGGAGGACCCCGTCGCCCTCGCCTACCGCTGGCTGCGCTACACCGCGGTGGGTGTGTGGATCACCGGCCTCGCGCCGCTGCTCTTCGTCCGCCTCGGCCTCGCCGAACCCGAGCGGTCGATGCTGGCGGAGGACGCCGCCGTGACCGGGCAGGCCGGGGTCCACGAGCGAGAGTGACGTCGCCCCCCGACGGCCTGCGCCCATGGCAGCGCGCCTCCACGCCGCGGGGGCGTGAGGGACCTTCGCGATGCGCGAACGGGCCGTCCGGCGTGTCGGCCTCACCGCTAATCGCCCAGCCTGCGCCCATGCGCCTCGACGACCGACCCGCCCTGCCTCCGGCGACTCCGACGACCGTCGGCATCCGCACCCGTGCCGGCACACCGCTGCGCTACCGCGTCGACGGGGACCCCGAGGCCCCGCTCGTCGTCTGCACCCACGGGGTGTCGTTCGACCACCGGGCGGTCGGACCGCAGGTACCGGCCCTCGTCGCGGCGGGCTACCGGACGCTGACCTGGGACGTGCGCGGCCACGGCCGCAGCCGACCCTCCGGCGCCGGCATCACCCTTGCGAGGGTAGCCGAGGACCTCCTCGCGCTGCTCGACGCCGTCGAGGTCGACCGGGCCGTCCTCGTCGGCCAGTCCTTCGGCGGCCTCGTGAGCCAGGAGGCCTTCGCCCGCGCGCCCTCGAGGGTCGCCGCGCTCGTCATGCTCGGCACGCCCGCGCTCGGCGACGCCCCCGGCCCGGTGATGCGCCGGGTGCAACGCCTCCGGGTCCCCCTGCTGCGGATCTGGCCGGACGCCCACCTGCGGCGCACCTTCGCGGCGCTCATCACCGACGATCCCGAGTTGCGGGCCTATGTGGCCGACGCGACCCGGGCAGTGTCGAAGGCCGACCTCATCGCCACTTCCGCGGCCGCGATCCACGGCTTGGTCGACGCCGCGCCCGCGCCGACCGGCGAGACCCCGGTGCTGCTGCTGCGCGGTGAGAAGGAGGAGTCACTCGTCGCGCGCTCCACCGCCGCATGGGCACGGCGCTTCCCCGCCACCAGGGAGGTCGTCGTCCCCGGGGTCGGCCACCTCGTCAACCTCGAAGCCGCCGAGGCCACGAACGCCGCGCTCGTGTCCTTCCTCAACGCCAACCTCGCAGCCCGGTAGCGCTGTCCGCGGGAGACGGCGTCGCTCACGGCGAGGGCGCATAGGTGACTGGTCAGCAGCGTCCCGCCCGGAAGCCTTCCCTTGGTCACGGCCGTCACCGTGTTGCGGTAACCCGGGCGCGTCCCGCCCTCCAGTGCCATGGCGGGACCCGATCCGGCCTACGCCGCCTCGGTGCTGGCTGGGCTCCTGATGCCGCCCCCACGGGTGGCAGCTCCGCCACGGCCGCCGACTAACTCGGGCAAGAAAACCAAGAAAATCCGTGGACAAGCATTGATGGGGACCGGCGTACTGGGTATACTTCGAACATGTATTCGATACAGCAGCGGCGAAGGCACCACCCCGGCCCCACCGGCTGCCGGGGCATCCACGCCGCCGCTGCTTTCGCGACGCTCGCCGCGGAAGACCGTGTCGGCTACACCACCGGTCATGACGGGCCCGCGGGTGCTGGGGGTGCGGGGTTCGGTGGGGACCTCTCGGTCGCCCGGCTGCTTGAGGATCTCAGCGAGACGCTCGGGCAGCTCGCAGGGCTGCCGCTCGCCGGCGGGCTAGGTGACGAGCAGCTGCTCGACGCCCACGCCACGTTGACGTCGCTGCTGGCCAGGGTGCATCGTGAGCGGCTGCGGGCGCTGGCGGAGATCGACGAGCGCGGCGCCTACCACCACGCCGGGGTGCGCTCAGCCTCCTCGCTGCTCGAACGGTGTCACCAGCACACCCCGTATGAGGCGCTGGGGTATGCCCGCACCGCCCTTGAGCTCCCGGATCTGCCCGACACTGACGCCGCGCTGGCGCGCGGGGAGCTCAACTACGAACAAGCCGCCGTGGTCGCGAAGGCCTGGCGCAAGCTGCGGCTGGACCGCGAACGCTGGGACGCCGAAGCCAAGAAGCAGAAGCAGCAGCAGAACAGCACCGACGACGGGGACGAGGACGGCGACAGCGAAGGCGGCGGCCACGGCGATGGTGCGGGCGCCGACCCTGACGACACCAGCGGCGGCGCTGGCGGCGCGGGCGAGGGTGCGGGCACCGACGCCGGTGCAGGCGACGCGGACGACGCCGGCGGCAACGCCGGGTCCGAGGACACAGGCGCCGCCGGTTCCGGTGCCGGTGCTGGTTCGGCGGGTGCTGGCGGTTCCACCGGCGGCGGTGAGCCGGATGATGACGACGAGGGGGCGCGGCGGGAGCGGGCCCGTCAGGCCCGCGAACGGGCCCGCCGCAAGCTCGATGAGATGGCCGCCGGCCGTGGCGGGCAGGTCAGCTCCCGGCGGCTCGCCGGTGAGCTCGAGGACTGGCAGGGCGCCAATGACCCGCGCCGGCTCGCCGAGCGTGACCGGCTCGCCCACGCCAGCCGGTCGCTGTGGCTGACCCCCACCGGCGCCGACGGCCTCGCGACCCTCAAGGGCCGGCTGCCCGCCGCGCAGGCCGCGAAGCTGCGCACCGCCCTGGCCTC
>SLNF01000219.1 GCA_007133145.1 Nitriliruptorales bacterium | reverse complement strand
GTCCGCCGGGTGATGATCTCGACCTGGTGGTCGATGTAGGCGGCGATGGTCTCCTTCAGCCCGAGGGTGCGCGGCACCCCGTCGACGAGCGCGAGGTTGATGATCCCGAAGGTGTCCTGGAGCTGGGTCGTCTTGAAGAGCTGGTTGAGCACGACCTGGGCGTTGGCGTCGCGCTTGAGCTCGATGACGAGGCGGACGTCGCGCTTGGACTCGTCGCGGAGGTCGCGGATGCCGGTGATCCGCTTGTCCTTGACGAGGTCGGCGATCTTCATCGCGAGGTTGGCCTTGTTGACCTGGTAGGGCAACTCGGTGACGACGATGCGCTCGCCCTTGTCGGTCTCCTCGATCTCGGTGACCGCGCGCATGCGCACGCTGCCCCGACCGGTCTCGTAGGCCGCGCGGATGCCGTCGCCTCCGAGGATGAGCGCCCCGGTGGGGAAGTCGGGCCCTTGGACGATCGCGCAGAGCTCGTCGAGGGTGATCTCGGGATCGGCGAGCTGCGCGAGGATCGCGTCGATCATCTCCCCGAGGTTGTGGGGAGGGGCGTTCGTCGCCATGCCGACCGCGATGCCCGCCGAGCCGTTGACGAGGAGGTTGGGGAAGCGGCTCGGCAGGACGAGCGGCTCCTCCTCCGAGCCGTCGTAGTTCTCGACGAAGTCGACGGTCTCCTCGTCGATGTCGCGCAGCAGCTCCCCGGCGATCGGGGCGAGGCGGGCCTCGGTGTAGCGCATCGCCGCCGGCGGGTCACCGTCGATCGAGCCGAAGTTGCCGTGCCCGTCGATGAGCCGGTGGCGCATCGCCCACGGCTGACCCATGCGCACGAGGGCGTCGTAGATCGCCGAGTCGCCGTGCGGGTGGTACTTCTTCATGACGTCGCCGACCGCCGAGGCGGCCTTGCGGTGCGGCGTGCCCGCGCGCATCCCGCCCTCGTGCATCGCGAAGAGGATGCGACGGTGCACCGGCTTGAGGCCGTCGCGGACGTCGGGCAGCGCGCGCCCGACGATGACGCTCATCGCGTAGTCGAGGTAGGAGCGCGAGAGCTCCTCCTCGATCTCGATCGGCTCGACGCGCAGCGCGACGTCGGCGAGCGGAGAGTCGGGCTCGGGCACCGCAGGCAGGTCGGGGACCTCGGGGGGCTGGGGTGCCTGCTCGTCGCTCATCGATGGCTCACTTCCTCACATCGAGCACGAGACGGCTGGGGCTCGTCGCGGCGTGGAGGTAGATCGCGCGGGGCTCCTCCGCCTCTGCGCCGACCATCGTCACCCGGAGACGGTCGGTGTCGCCCGGGCCGTCGACGTCGACGTCGGCGAAGACCGCGGCGAGGGTCTCGGCGAGATCCTCGGGCCCCACCGCCTCCTCGACGTCCTCGACCCCGTGGACCTCGAGGACGACGTCGCCCTGCGCGGTCCGTGCGAAAGCCCGCGGGATCTCCGTCGCCGAGCGCTCGGGGTCGGCGGCGTCGGCGACCTCGACGACGAGCCGGACGTAGGTGATCCGGTCCCGGGCGCGGACGCTGCGCACCACGACGGGATCGGCGTCCTCGCTGCCGACGACCTGGGAGCCCGCGACGAAGCGCTCGAACTCGGGGCCGTTGTCCTCGTCCTCGTCGACGATGAGCGTCACGTCGCGGGTCAGGGAGGGCGGCACGCCCCAACCACCCCAGAAGTTGCTCAGCGCCTCGGACTCGGCGTCGTCGCCATCGATCGTGAGCGCGACCTCGTCGATGGCCTGGAACTCCGTGAGGGTGTTGGCGAGCGCGGCGAGCGCGAGGCTCTCGAGGTGCGCGGCGCGGTCGGGGTCGGGCGGGTCCTCGAGCGCCTCGCCCGAGAGGTCGACGCGGGCGACGCCGCCCTCGATGCGCACCGCGTTGACCTCCGTGCCCTCCGGCCAGGCAGCCTGGAGCTCCTCGTCGTCGGGTCCGGCGAGGAGCAGCTCGACGGCGCGGTGCGGGAGGTCCTCGCCGATCTCGACGAGCTCGGTCACCGGCTCGAGCAGGGCGTCGCTCGACGAGCCCGTGCGGTGGTAGATCGTGAGCGCGACGGTGTCGTCGAGCTCGGCGACGTCGGCGGCGCCGTCGTCGCCCCGCGTGGCGTCCTCGTCCTCGCAGGAGGCCAGGAGCAGCACGAGCACGAGCAGCGGCAGGATGGGGAGTCGACGCAGCATCAGACGTCGAGGAACCGCACGTCTTTGGCGTTGTGCACGATGAAGTCGCGCCGCGCCTCGACATCGTCGCCCATGAGCGTCGAGAAGAGCTTGTCGGCCGCGGCGGCGTCCTGCAGCCCCACCTGGAGCATGACCCGACGGGCGGGATCCATCGTGGTCTCCCACAGCTGCTCGTCGTCCATCTCCCCGAGACCTTTGAAGCGTCCGATGTGGAGCTTCTTGCCCGGGTCGCGCGACCGCAGCTCCGCGACGATGCGGTCGCGCTCGGCGTCGCTGAAGGCGTAGGTGATCTTGTCCTTCTGCTTCGCCCCTGCGGGCTGGATCTGGTAGAGCGGTGGCTGCGCGATGTAGACGTACCCGGCGTCGATGAGCTCCTTCATGTGCCGGAAGAGGAACGTGAGCACGAGGGTGCGGATGTGCGCCCCGTCGACGTCGGCGTCCATGAGCATGACGACCTTGTGGTAGCGCGCCTTCGCGAGGTCGAACTCCTCGCCGATGCCCGTGCCGATCGCGGTGATGAGCGCCTGGATCTCCTTGTTCTCGAGGATCTTGCCGAGCCGGGCCTTCTCCACGTTGAGGATCTTGCCGCGGATCGGCAGGATCGCCTGCGTCGCACGGTCGCGGGCCATCTTCGACGAGCCCCCGGCGCTGTCGCCCTCGACGACGAACAGCTCGGACTCGGCAGGATCCTTCGACTGGCAGTCGGCGAGCTTGCCCGGCAGCGCCCCGGCGTCGAGGAAGCCCTTGCGCCGGGTGAGCTCACGGGCCTGGCGTGCGGCGAGCCTGGCGCGCGCACCCTGGATCGCCTTGGCGACGATGACCCGGGCCTCGGCGGGATGCTCCTCGAACCAGGTGCGCAGCTGCTCGTGGCAGGTGCGCTCGACGAAGCTGCGGATCTCGGTGTTGCCGAGCTTCGTCTTCGTCTGACCCTCGAACTGCGGATCCGGCAGCTTCACCGAGACGATCGCGGTGAGGCCCTCGCGGATGTCCTCCCCGGCGAGGGTGAGGTCGCGCTCCTTGGACTTGCCGCCGATCTGGCCGGCGTCCCGGGCGACGCGGTTGACCACGGTGGTGAGGGCCTTCTTGAAGCCCTCCTCGTGGGTGCCGCCCTCGTGGGTGTTGATGGTGTTCGCGAAGGTGTGGATCGAATCGTGGTAGCTCGCGTTCCACTGCAGAGCGATCTCCACCTCGTGGGGGGCACCGTTGTCGGACTCCGAGGCCGCGAAGTGGACGATCCCCTCGTGGAGCGTCTCGCGTCCCTCGTTGAGGTGCCGGACGAAGTCGCGCAGTCCGCCGTCGTAGCGGAACGCCGCGGTGCGGGGGTCGGCCCCCGGCTCGACGCGCTCGTCGGTGAGCGTGATCTCGAGACCACCGGTGAGGAAGGCCGTCTCGCGGAACCGCGTCGTGAGCGTGTCCCAGTTGAAGTCCCGGGTCTCGAAGACCTGCTCGTCGGGCCAGAAGGTGATCATCGTCCCGGTCGACGGGGAGTGCTCCCCCACGGCCTCGGGGACCGGCCCGAGATCGGCGACGGGTCCGGTGGGGATCCCCCGCACGAAGGTCTGCCGCCAGAGGCGCCCGTCCCGTCGGACCTCGGCGATGAGTCGACTCGACAGCGCGTTGACGACGGAGACGCCGACCCCGTGCAGCCCCCCGGAGACCGCGTAGGACTTGCCGTCGAACTTGCCGCCGGCGTGCAGCACGGTGAGGACGACCTCGAGGGCCGAGCGCTTGAGGCCGGGGTGCTCGTCGACGGGGATGCCGCGGCCGTCGTCGACGACGCGCACCCCGCCGTCGGCGAGCAGGGTGACGTCGATGCGGCGGCAGCGCCCGGCCATCGCCTCGTCGACGGCGTTGTCGACGACCTCGTAGAGCAGGTGGTGCAGGCCACGCGCGCCCGTCGATCCGATGTACATCCCCGGGCGCTTGCGCACCGCCTCGAGTCCCTCGAGGACGGTGATGTCCTTGGCTGCGTACTCGCTCGTCGTCAACAGCGGGCCCTCAACGTGCCGGTGGATCCCCCGCTCACCATGCGTCGTCATGGAGGGCAGGGGAGACGAGGCGACGACCTCGTGCGGTACCCCTGAGGCTACCACAGCGACCCTCTCCGACCCCGGTCGCCCACAGGCTCCGAGGGCCGCCTCAGCGCCGGCGTCGCGACCCTCCTCCCGGGGTCGTCGACCCGGTCTGCACGGTGAGCCGTTCGACCATGCCCTCACCGAGCGCGGCGTTGACGCCGGCGATGAGCTGCGGGGCGAGGTAGCGCACCTGGGTGGCCCACGCGGCCGACGTGGCCTCGACGACGAGGACCCCCCCGTGGAGGCGGATGGGACGCACCCGGGCGGCGACCTCGGCGCCCACCGCCTGCTCCCACACCTGGTGGACGCGCGCCCCGTCGAGGCGGCGTGTCCAGCCGCGGGCGTCGCGCAGGCCGGCGAGCGCCTCGCCAACGGGTGCGGGCGCCCCCACCCGGCTCGGAAGGTCGGGATCGCGATCAGCCCCGAGTGGGTCGGAGCCCTTGCGCTGACGGGTCACGCGACCTCCTCGGCCAGGGGGATGACCGTCCCGGCGCGCACACGGTAGCGGACCCCGTCGAGGGGCACGTCGCCGTCGACCGCGGCGCTGATGAGGACCTGCTCGAAGCCCCGGCAGCGTTCGGCGAGACGCGCGCGCCGCGTCGCGTCGAGCTCGGCGAAGACGTCGTCGAGGACGACGATGGGCTCGTCGCCCACCTCGCGGAGGACCTCACGGCTGGCGAGCCGCAGCGCGAGCGCGAGTGACCAGCACTCGCCGTGACTCGCGTAGCCCCGGGCGGGCAACTCGCCGATGGCGAGCGCGAGCTCGTCGCGGTGCGGCCCGACGAGGGTGACGCCGCGCTCGATCTCCTCGCCGACGCGCTCGGCGAGGGCTGCGCGCAGCTCCTCGACGAGCACCGCGGGATCGGGCATGCCCGTCCCGCACTCGGCGGGGATGCGCCTGCCCGTGGAGCTCTCGTAGGCGAGGCGCACCTGGTCGGCGGCCTCCGGGCCGGAGGGTCCCGCGAGCAGCTCGCGGTAGGCCTCGGCGGCCGGCCCGGCGAGGGCGTGGACGACGGCGATGCGCGCGGCGAGCAGCGTCGCGCCGCTGCGGGCCAACGCCTCGCTCCAGTCGGCGAAGGTCGCGTCGACCCGCCCCCCGCGGCGACGCGCGTCCTTGAGCAGTTGGTTGCGCTGGCGCAGGACGCGCTCGTACTCCCCCCGGGCGGCCGCGTAGGCGGGACGTCGCTGCGCGAGCAGACCGTCGAGGAAGCGCCGACGGTCCGAGGGGTCGCCGCGCACGAGCGCGAGGTCCTCGGGGGCGAAGAGCACGGCACGGACGACCCCGACCGCGTCGGCGACGCGCCGTTGGGGCTGGCCGTTGAGCTGTGCCCGACTGCGCCCACCGGGACGGACCTCGATCTCGACCGTCGCCCGGCGGGCGTCCTCGCCGATGCGGGCCCGGGCGCGCAGGACCGCCGCCGGGGTTCCCGCCCGCACGAGCGGGGCGTCGCTGGCCACCCGGTGGCTCGCTCCGGTCGCGAGGTAGTGCACGGCCTCGAGGAGGTTGGTCTTGCCTTGGGCGTTCGGGCCGACGAACACGCGCACCCCGGGACCGAGCACGACGTCGGTGCTGGCGTAGCTGCGCCAGTCGACGACCGAGAGCGACTCGAGGTGCACCGACCTACACGCGGACGGGCATGAGGAGGTAGAGGAAGTCGCCGTCGAGATCCTCCCCGCCTTCGACCGGCGCCGGGCGCACGACGGCGGGCTTCAGCTCGTCGCGGAACTCGAGGTGCACCTCGTCGCTGGCGACGGCATCGAGCCCGTCGCTGAGGTAGCGCGGATTGAAGGAGATCTGCAGCGGCTCCCCCTCGAGGACCCCCGGCAGCGTCTCATCGGCCTCGCCGACCTCCCCACTCCCGGCGGTCACCCGGACGGCGTCCTCGGTGAGCTCGAGGGTGACGGGCGTGGAGGTCGTGTTCGCCTCGCCGACGACGGCGACACGGCGGACGACCTCGGCGAGGGCCACGCGCTCGATGCTGAGGCGCCGGTCCCAACCGGTGGGCACGAGCTGACGGAAGTCGGGGAAGCGTCCCTCGATGAGGCGGGTCGTGAGCCGGCGCTCGCCGACCAGGAGGGTGACCTGATGCTCCTCGAGGACGAGACGCACGTCCCCGCCAAGGCTGTCGGCCACCCTCCGCGCCTCCTCGAGGGCACGGCGTGGCAGCAGCACCGTGCCTTCGACCTGCTCCTCCCAAGGCAGACTGCGTACCGCGAGGCGGTAGGAGTCCGTCGCCGCGGCCGTGAGGCCGGCGGGCGAGGCCTCGAGGTGCACCCCGGTGAGCACCGGCCGCGCGTCATCGCCGCTCGCAGCGCGGCCGACCTGGGCGACGAGGGAGGAGAACGTCGGCGCCTTCATCACCGCCGTGCCGGCGTCGGGGTCGGGCTCGGGCAGCGGTGGGTAGTCCTCGGTCGGCATGGTGCGGAGATCGAACTTCGCGCGTCCGCACTCGAGGTGCAGACGGTCGTCGACGACCTCGGCGTGGACCGCTGCCGGAGGCAGGCTCCGCACGACGTCGCCGAGCAGCCGGCCGGGCACGAGGGCCTTGCCGTCGCGCTCCGCCTGGACGGGGATCGAGAGCTCGCTGGAGACCTCGAGGTCGGTGGAGGCCAGCGTGAGCCGATCCTCGCTCACCTCGAGGAGGACCCCGGAGAGCGCGGGCAGGGTCGCACGGGCGCCGATGGTGCGCAGGGACCAGCTCGCGGCGTCGGCGAACTCGCCTCGCTCAGCTCGGAACTTCATCGGGTCCTCCCCAGTGGTCTGTCCACCGATCGTGGGCGCCCCGTCGTGAAAGGGCTGTTGTTCTTGTCAAACTCGTGGTCGTCGTAGGGGCAGGCTACCCCTGTGGACGAGGATCGTTGTCGCAGGTCAACGGCTGATGCCGCTGTGGGCCAGTGGTGGAGCCGCGTGTGCGCGCGCTGTTGACGGCGGGGGGTCGAGTTCCCATGACACCGGCGTGATCCGCCGTCGACGTGCACAACGGCCCGCTCGTCCACGGTGCCTCCACGTCTCGCCCACCGCTCGTCCACACCCTCAGCCCGCCTGCCGCGCCGCGCTCTTGACCCGACTCGTGAGCTCCTGGATCTGCTCGTAGATCGCGGGACGCTCCTTCATGAGGTCGGAGATCTTGTTGTTTGCGTGGATGACCGTCGTGTGGTCGCGCCCGCCGAAGGCCTGGCCGATCTTCGGCAGCGAGAGCTCGGTGAGCTCGCGGGTGAGGTACATCGCGATCTGTCGGGCGTTGACGAGTTGTCGCGTGCGACTCGTCGAGCAGAGGTCGTCGATGGTGATCCCGAAGTACGTCGCGGTCTCGCTCATGATGTGGCTCACCGAGATCTGCGAGCTCCCGGCGTCGGGGAAGAGGTCCTTGAGGACCATCTGCGCGAGCTGGAGGCTCGCGTCGCTGCCCTGGATGCTCGCGAAGGCCGTGACCCGGATGAGGGCGCCCTCGAGCTCGCGGATGTTCGACGAGATGCGGCTCGCGATGAGCTCGAGCACGTTGTCCGGCACGTCGAGCCGCTCGTGGGCGGACTTCTTGCGGAGGATCGCGAGGCGCGTCTCGAGGTCGGGCGGCTGGACGTCGACGATGAGCCCCCATTCGAAGCGGGTGCGCAGCCGCTCCTCGAGTTGGCCCATCTGCTTGGGCGGCCGGTCCGAGGAGATGACGATCTGCTTCTCGGCGTTGTGCAGCGCGTTGAAGGTGTGGAAGAACTCCTCCTGGGTGCGCTCCTTCGTCGCGAGGAACTGGATGTCGTCGATGAGCAGGATGTCGACGTCGCGGTAGCGCCGCTGGAACGGCATCTGCCGGCCGTTGGAGATCGCGTCGATGAACTCGTTGGTGAACTGCTCGGAGGTGACGTAGCGCACGCGCAGTTGGGGGTAGAGGCTCGTGGTGTAGTGGCCCACCGCTTGCAGCAGGTGGGTCTTGCCGAGCCCCGCCCCGCCGTAGACGAAGAGCGGGTTGTAGGCCTTGGCCGGAGCCTCGGCGACGGCGAAGGCCGCCGCGTGCGCGAAGCGGTTGCTCGCACCGATGACGAAGTTGTCGAAGGTGTACTTGTCGTTGAGGACGCTGCCCCGGTCGGTCGGGCTGGGGAAGGACTCGGGGGCGTAGTCGCGCCGCGGCGCGGCCTCGGCAGCGGCTTCCTCGGCTGCGGCGTTGTCCGGGCTCGCGGCGGCCTCCGGTCGCACGGTGATGACGAGGCGGAGCTCACGGCCGGCGGCCCGGCTCAACGCCTCGCGCAGTGCGCCGTGGTAGCGGGAGTCGAGTTGCTCACGGGCGAAGGTGTGCGGGGTCGCGAGGACGACGGTGTCGTCGCTGAAGCCGACGGCCCGGGTCTCGTCGAGCCAGGTGCGCTGCGCGGCGCCGGTGAGTTGGGTCTGCAACTCGACGAGGGCCTCTCGCCAGATGTCGTCGAGGTCGAGGGCACCGGTGTCGTACACGCAATCGTCCTCTCGTCACGACGGTGGTGGCACCGCCCGTGGCGTCCACAGCGTTGTCCACACACTGTGGATCCCCTTGTGCGATGCTGCACTGTCGCTCCGGTGGACCGGGGTGCAGGTGGCCGGCGGCATTGACGTCCGTTGGCACCAGGGAAGCGGCTCGACCCGGGGCTGTCGCCGACGATCGCCCGGACCCTCGAGGCGGCCCTTCCATGCGAGCGCGGCAGGGGGGCGAGTATAGGGAGTCGCCAGCGAGCGGTGCAAGCGGTGTGCACATGCCTCTTGGGCGGTGCGGATCGGCGACGGGAGCCTTGCGGCGACGCCGCGGGCCGGGTAGGCTCCCGCGTGACGCGGGCAAGCCCCGCCAGACAGCGGTGCGTACCGGGCGCGCTGTTGCCTCTCGATCGCCCCACCGTGGATCCCGATCACCCCGAGATGGACGAGGAAGCCCGGCGCGCCGGTGGTACCCCGAGGCCCCGCGCCCCGACGATCCCCGACCGGAGCGGCAGGCCGCTGCCGCCGTGATTGCGAGCATCTCGATGAAGCGCACGTACCAGCCGAAGAACCGTCGCCGCCACCGCCGGCACGGCTTCCGCGCCCGCATGCGCACGCGGGGTGGCAGGGCCACCATCGCCCGGCGGCGCGCCAAGGGCCGCAAGCGCCTCACCGTCTGATCGGCGAGCGAGCACGGTGGGGTCCGAGGCCCGGGTCGTGGAGCGACTGCGGCGCAGCAGCGAGGTCCGCCGTGTGCTCGGTCGCCGACAGCGATGGCATGGTGAGCACGTCGACGTGCACCTCGACGACCGCGGGGACGGCGAGCCTCGCGTCGCCGTCGTCGCCGGACGGCGTGTCGGGTCCGCGGTCGCGCGCAATCGTGCGAAGCGCCGCCTCCGTGCGGCCGCAGCGGCGACCAACCCCCCGCGTGGCCGGGACGCCGTCCTCGTGGCCCGCCCGAGCAGCGTCAGCGCGCCGTTCGCGGCGTTGCGGAGCGAGGTCGAGCGCATCGAGGGACCGTTGCCCAAGCGGGGCGGGCCGCACCGTGGCTGAGCCCGTTGCCCGGGTCGGCCCCGTCGCCCGTCTCATGCAGGCACTCGTCCGGGCCTACCAGGTGATACCGCGTCCCGGCCCGCCCCGGTGCCGCTTCGCGCCGACGTGCTCGTCCTACGCCTACGTCGCGCTTGGCCGGCACGGGGCCCTGCGGGGAGGCTGGCTCGCGGTCAAACGCCTCGCACGGTGCCATCCCTTCAATCCCGGGGGCATCGACCGCGTCCCACCCGCCCGGGCGTCAGCACCCCAGAAGGAGCCGCAATCGTGAGCACGCTCGTCGAACTCGGGGGCAGCTTCATCGATGCGCTCGGTGTCGTCCTCCGCTACTTCCACGACTCGGTCGTCGGGTTCGGGGGTGACTACTCCTGGGCCCTCGCGATCATCATGCTCACCGTCGTCGTCCGCATCATCCTGTTGCCTTTGACGATCAAACAGGTTAACTCGATGCGCGGGATGCAGAAGATCCAGCCTGAGATCAAGAAGCTCCAGAACAAGTACAAGGTCGACAAGGGGTTGATGAAGACCGACCCCGAGAAGTACCGGGCGCAGCGTCAACGGCAGCAAGAGGCCATGATGAGCCTCTACAAGGAGCACAACGTCAACCCCATGGGCGGTTGCCTCCCGCTGCTGGCCCAGGCGCCGATCTTCCTCGCCCTCTTCCGACTGCTCTTCACCGACCGCATCCCCGAGCTCGACACCGCCCGCTTCATCTTCATCGACAGCCTCGCGGCGCTCCCGATGCAGGCGGGGTGGGGAGCCTTCATCCTCATCGTGCTCATGGCCGCGACGACGTACTACCAGCAGCGGCAGATGATGGCGAAGAACCCGGCGTCGGCACAGATGCCGCAGCAGAAGGTCTTGCTCTACGTCTTGCCGATCATGCTCTTCGTCGTGTCGTTCAACATTCCGGTGGGGGTCCTCATCTACTGGGTGACGACGAATGCGTGGACGATCGGGCAGCAATTCATCATGTTCCGCAACGTCGAGGTCGAGACGGAGAAGCCGAAGGCGTGAGCGAGGACAGAGGCGGCATCGTGGCCCGCAGCGTGGAGGCGCGTGGCGGCACCGTCGTCGAGGCGATCGCGACGGGAGCCGCGACGCTCGGGCTGAAGCCCTCCCAGGTGCGCGCCGAGGTGCTGGCGCCACCGAAGCGCAGTCTGCTCACGGGAACGCGTCCAGCGCACGTCCGCGTGTGGATCGAGGAGACCCCGGCGCCTGCCCCCACCTCGACCGTCGAGGACCCGCCAGCGGCGGGTCGGACGGCGGTCGACGCCGACGCCCCCGGCCGGCACGACGAGCCGGTCGTGCCGCCGCCCGACCCCGCGCCCGGGGCGACGCGAGGGGCACCAGCGACTCCCGGCGCGAGCGCGCCGGAAGACCCTTCCGAGAACACTCCGATCGAGGAGGCACCCGTGACGGAGACGAACACCGACGCGACCCAGCCCGCCGAGGGCGAGGAGGAGCGCGAGCTCACACCGCAGGAGCGACTCGACCAACTCGACGAGGAAGCCGAGATCGCCGCGGACTTCGTCGAGGGCATGCTCGACCTGCTCTCGCTTCCCGGCGACATCGAGATCGTCGTGCGCGAGGAGCAGGCGCTCGTGAACATCAACGACGTGGGCAGCGGACTCCTCATCGGACGCCGTGGTGCCACCCTCGACGCGCTCCAGGAGCTCGTGCGGTGCGCGACGCAGCGCAAGACCGAGCGGCGCTCGCACGTGCGGGTCGACGTCGAGGGCTACCGCGAGCGTCAGCTCGAGAAGCTGCGTGAGAAGTGCCGCGACGCGATCGCCGAGGTGCGCGAGCATGGCGAGCCGGTGCGGCTCGAGCCGATGGACCCCTACGAGCGCAAGATGATGCACGACGTCGTCGCGAAGGCCGGTGGGGTGACCTCGACGAGTGAGGGCAACGAGCCACGCCGTCGTGTCGTCATCCACCCCGCCGAGGACTGACCCCGCTCGCGCGGCGCCCCCCGAGGGACGCCGCGGCCCCGTCGGGCGTCGCCGACGCGTCGCCGGGTGCACCTCCTGCGCGCGCACCCCGGGCTCGAACGCCGACCGTCACGGGGCGGGAGGGTCCCCCGGGGCGCCGAGGTCGTCCGGCCGGCGGCGGGGCGCGGTGCGGGGTGACCGGCGCCGTGGGGAGCGCTGCGAGGCCGCACGGAGGGTGGGATCGGCATGGACCCCGGGCAGCGCCATCGGTTGGAGCGCTACGCAGCACTGCTCGCGACCGCGCCGCACAACCTGCTCTCGCCCGCTGATCGAGGGCGGGTCTGGGAGCGGCACATCACCGAGGCGGCGCTCGTCGCCGAACGCCTCGGCAGCCTCGCCGGGGAGCGCTGGATCGACGTCGGCACCGGAGGCGGCCTGCCAGGGCTCGTCCTCGCGGTCCTCCGACCGGAGGCCGAGGTCGTGCTGCTCGACGCGACCCGCAAGAAGACGGAGGCGGTCGGAGCCTTCCTCGAGGAGCTGCAGGTCGGCAACGCCTCCGCCGTCACCGGACGGGCGGAGGCGCTCGCGCGGGACGCGGCCCATCGCGGGAGGTATGACGGGGGGATCGCGCGGGCGCTCGGTCCCGTCACCGTGAGCGTCGAGCTCGTCCGGGGCTTCGTCGCCGATGGCGGCAGGATCGTCGTCGTGCGGGGCGAGGACGGCCCTGCCTGCGTCGACGTGGTAGCGCGGTTCGCCACGCGGCTCGGGGTCGGCGACATCCACGCGGAGGCCGTGCCTGACGCGGTGCGGACCACCTGGCTTGTTAGGATGCGTGCCGAGGGATCCGTCCCTCGCTGGCTACCCCGAGCCGATGGGATCCCGCGCCGCCGGCCCCTCGAGGGCTGAAGGACGCGTCGAGGGACGCACCGCAGGGGCTCGGCGGTCGCGCAACGATGTTTCACGTGGAACACCGATCGTGCGCCGGGCAAGGTTCCACGTGAAACCCGCCGCGTCGGTGACGGAGGAACGAGGGCCGCATGGACATCGATGGGTCGGCCGCCACGGTCGACACCCCCGTCGTCGACGCGCCGCAGGCGAAGGTCATCACGATCGCGAACCAGAAGGGGGGCGTCGGCAAGACCACGACGGCGGTGAGCCTGGCCGCGGCGCTGGCCCAACTGCCGCGACGCGTCCTCCTCATCGATCTCGATCCCCAGGGCAACGCGAGCTCCGGCGTGGGCATCCGCGCCCATGACACGTCACGCACGGTCTATGACATCCTCCTCGACGGCGTGCCGATGGAGGACGTCGTCGAGCCGACCGCGCTGCGCAACCTCTTCCTCGTGCCCTCGAACATCGACCTCGCGGGTGCGGAGATCGAACTCGTGAGCGCCTTCAATCGTGAGCAGAAGCTGCGGCAGGCCCTGGCCCCGGTGCGCGAGGACTTCGACCTCATCCTCATCGACTGCCCCCCGAGCCTCGGACTGCTCACGGTGAACGCGCTGACCGCAGCCGATGGCGTGCTCGTCCCGATCCAGTGCGAGTACTACGCCCTCGAGGGCCTCGGAGCGCTCCACCACAACGCCGAGCTCATCCGCAGCAACCTCAACCCGGGTCTCGACCTCACCGGGTACGTCCTCACGATGTACGACGGCAGGACGAGGCTCAGTGACCAGGTCATGCACGAGGTCGTCGAGTACTTCGGTGAACGGGTCTTCCACACGCGCATCCCGCGGTCGGTGCGCCTGGCCGAGGCTCCCTCCTACGGGCAGCCCATCACGGTGTTCGACCCGGGAAGCCGAGGGTCGGTGGCCTACCACCGCCTCGCGAGGGAGCTCGTCGAGCGGCTGGATCATGCCGAGCAGGCAGCCGGACAAGGAGCAGACCCCACATGACGCGCCACGCCGGTCTCGGCCGCGGGCTCGATGCCCTCATCCCGGCGGCTGCGCAGGGTCGGTCGGGCCTCACGCGCATCCGCCTGACCCAGATCTCGAGCAACCCCCGGCAGCCCCGCGGGGACTTCGACGACGCGGGCCTGGAGGAGCTCGCGAACAGCCTGCGGCAAGTGGGGATGCTCCAGCCCGTGCTCGTGCGGGCCGCTGGTGACCATCGCTTCGAGCTCATCGCTGGTGAGCGGCGGACGCGCGCGGCGCGACTCGCCGGCCTCGAGGAGATCCCCGCGATCGTCCGCGAGACCGACGATGCCGCACTCCTCACCGAAGCGCTCGTGGAGAACATCCACCGCACGGACCTCAACCCGCTCGAGGAAGCAGCCGCCTACCAGCAGTTGCTCGACGACTTCGGCGTGACCCACGACCAACTCGCCGAGCGCCTCGGACGGTCACGGCCCGCGATCACCAACGCCCTGCGCCTGCTCGCCCTGCCGCCGCAGATCCAGCAGCGCATCGCGACCGGGGCCTTGCGCGCAGGGCACGCCCGGGCGCTGCTCGCTCTTCCCGACGCCCATGCGCAGGAACGGCTCGCCCAGCGCGTCGTGTCCGAGGGCTTGAGTGTGCGCGCGACCGAGGACCTCGTGCGCGCGCTGCTCGCCGAGGCTGACGGCGACGGGGCACCGGGACCCACGCCGCCGAGGCCGCGACCGCTCGCGCACGTCGAGCGTCGGCTGAGCGACGTGCTCGCGACGAAGGTCGCGGTGCAGGGCGACGCCGACCGCGGCCGACTCCTCATCGAGTTCTCCGGCGCGGAGGATCTCGAGCGCCTGCTGGGCATCCTCAGTCGCGGGACAGGGGCGTCGCTCATCGACGGAGGGCTCTGACCTGCGATGACGCGCGGAGAGCCCGTGTGGCGGCCGTTGTCGTGACACCTAAGGGTCTGGCTACCCCCGGGAGGGCCTGCGCACGCGCCTCTCGCCGGTGACGCGACTCACGCCCGCCGCTGGGTGAAGGCCACGAGCCGTTCGCAGAGGTCGCCGAAGGACAGCCCTGCTGCGCTCGCCGCCATCGGCACGAGTGAGGTCTCGGTCATCCCGGGGCACGTGTCGAGCTCGAGGATCGAGGGGGTGCCATCGTCGCCGACGATGAGGTCGGCCCGGGCGATGTCGCGGCACCCGGTGATCTCCCACGCGGCGAGGGCAGCCTCCTCCGCCCTCGCGAGCGTCGCGTCGTCGAGCCTCGCCGGTGCGTAGAAGTCCGTCGCCCCGTAGGTGTAGCGGGCCGAGAAGTCGTAGCGACCGACCTTCGGGTGGATCTCCACGGCGGGCAGCGCCTCGCCGTCGAGAAGTGTGATCGCGATCTCGGTGCCGCTGACGAACTGCTCGACGACGACGACGTCGTGGTAGCTGAAGGCGGCGACGAGGGCCTCGTGGAGGCCTCCGGGGGACTCCACGAAGCGCACCCCCATGCAGGCGCCGCCCTGGGACGGCTTGACGACGAGCGGCCCCGCGAGCCGTTGCCCGAAGGCCTCGAGCGCCGCGGCGCCGCCGAGGTCGCGGATCGCGTCGGAGGCGATCGTGACCCAGGCGGGGGTCGGCACGTCGGCCCGGGCGAGCATGCCCTTGAAGATCGCCTTGTCCCACGCGAGCGCCGACGCGGTCGTACCCGGCCCGGTGTAGGGCACGTCGAGCAGCTCGAGGAGGGCCTGGACGGTGCCGTCCTCGCCGGCACGCCCGTGGAGCGCGAGCACGACGGCGTCGAGGTCCCCCTGCCGCAGCCGCGGCACGAGGCCACTGTCGAGGTCGAGCTCATCGACCTCGTAGTCCCGTGAGGACAGCGCGTCGGCGATCCGGCGGCCCGACCTCAAGCTCACCTCACGCTCGAGGCTCAGACCGCCGGCGAGCACCGCGACGTGTTGGGAACCCATCGTCAGCCTCCGTAGATCGCGGACCGCAGCTCGAGCTCGGTGCGCAGCACCTCGCCGAGCCGTCGCACGCCCTCCCTGATCCGGTCGGGGGGTGGGTAGCAGAACGAGAGCCGCGCGTGGTGCCGGCCTCCGCCGTCGGCGTAGAAGGCGCCGCCGGGGACGTAGGCCACCCGCGCGGTGAGGGCCTTGGCGAGCAGCTCACGGGCGTCGATGCCGTCGGGCAGCCCGAGCCAGACGAAGAACCCCCCGGTGGGCACCGTCCACGTCGCCTCGGACGGCATCTCCGTGCTGAGCTCGGCGAGCATCGCGTCGCAGCGCTCGCGGTAGAGCTCGCGGAAGGTCGCGATCTGCTCCTCCCAGGGCTGGGTGCGCAGCCAGCGCTCGGCGATGAGCTGGGTGAGGTTGGACTGGCAGAGGTCGGCGCCCTCCTTGAGCAGGACGAGCTTGTCGCGGATCGGGCCGGCGGCGGCCACCCAGCCGACCCGGATGCCCGAGGAGAAGACCTTCGAGAGCGTCCCGATGTAGATCGTGCGCTCCGGGGCGAGCTCGCGGAACGATGTCCGCAGTTCGGCCTTGAAGTCGAGGAGCCCGTAGGGGTTGTCCTCGATGATGAGGAGGTCCTCCGACGCGCAGAGCGCGGCGATCTCCTCGCGGCGCGCGACCGAGAGGGAGCAGCCCGCCGGGTTCTGGTGATTGGGCACGGTGTAGAGGAACTTCGCCCGCCGGCCCTCCCCGCGCAGCCGCTCGAGGTGCTCACCGAGCCGGGCGGGGATGAGCCCGTCCTCGTCCATGTCGACGTGGCGGACCTCGGCCTCGTAGGCCGAGAACGCCCCAAGCGCGCCGACGTAGGACGGGCCTTCCGCGAGCACGATGTCCCCGGGGTCGAGGAAGAGCTTGCCGAGCAGGTCGAGGCCCTGCTGGCCGCCCGTGGTCACGACGAGGTCGTCGGCGTGGGCGCTGATCCCCTCGGCCGCCATGACCGCGACGAGTTGCTCGCGCAGCCCCTCGTGGCCCTGGCCCCCGCCGTACTGCAGGGCGACGTCACCGTCCTCGGCGACGACCCGGCGCGTGACCTCGGCGACGGCGTCATGGTCGAGCGCCCCCACGTAGGGCATCCCCCCCGCGAGGGAGACGACCTCGGGACGGTTGGCGACGGCGAAGAGCGCGCGGATCTCCGAGGCCGTCATGCCCCGCGTGCGGGCGGCGTACCGTGAGATGTTCGGGTCGAGGCGGATCTCGCTCAACGGAGGCTCCCAGATCGATCGGGACCGCCCGAGGGTACACGCGTCGAGGGCCCCCGCCCCGACCGACGGGCCATCCACCCTCTACACTGGCCGTGCGCACCGCCGACCCCGCGCGGCCGCACGAGGAGGTCCCCGATGGTCACGGCATCGACGGCGACCGACGCCTCGACGCTCGGCCCCCATCCGGTCCGACGGGTCCTCATCGCGCTGCTCCTCGGAGCCGTGCTCGGCCTCCTCGCCGCGTTGCTGCGGCCGCGGCCCGTGCCCGACCTCCGTCCCGCCGAGGAGCCCGACCCGGTCTGAGGCCCGGCTCGAGCCGCGCGCCCCTGCGATCTGCGAGCGCCGATGCCCCCGATGGTTCCCCGCCCGCGCCCCCTGACCCCCGCGGACCTGCCTGAGCCCTGTCGGTCGTGCACCTACTGGGAGTTCGAGGACGGGCGCCGTGGGCCCGAGGTTCCCGAGGCCGAGGCCGAGCACACCCGGCAGGCCAAGGCCGACTGGTGGCACGCCGCTGCCCAGCGCTGGCATCCCATCGGCCTCGGTGTCGGGGGCGAGCGCCTCACGGCCTGGGCGCTGCTCGGCCCGCCCGGAGCCTTTCCCCGCGCCCGGGCGCTCGGCGTGAGCGCGCCCGACGCCGCCGTGCTCGCCCACCTCTGGTTGGCCGAGGACGACGACGTCGAAGCCGCGGGCGCACTCGTCCGGGCGGCGGCGGTCCGCGCGGCCGCCTGGCACCTTCGGGCCCTCGAAGCGGTCGCGGCGCACGGGCGGGCCGAGCCCTGCCATCCCCGACTGACCCTCCTCGCCTCGTTGGGGTTCCGCCCGGTCCGCCTCGGTGTGCGTCGCACGGTCCTGCGCCTCGATCTGCGCCAGCTGCCGGGCGTGCGCGAGCGGGTGCTCGGTGTGCTGCGCGAGACCGCGCGCAGGGTCGCGCGCCCCGGGGAGGCGCCGACCCTGCCTACGTCGCGGACGGCGCGGCCTGGGGACCCTTGGCCTCGGCCTGGAGGAACTGCTGGAGCGCGCGGGTGAGCGCCCCGGCGATGCGGTCCTGTTCGCCCGCGTCGGCGAGGCGGGCGGCGTCCTCCGGCGCCGTGACGAAGCCCGGTTCGACGACCACGAAGGGCATCCGCGTCTCACGCAGGATCGTCCACGTGCGGGGATGACTGCGGCAGTCCGGACCGAGGCCCTCCTCGAGCAGCGCGCGCTGCGTGAGCGCGGCGATCTGGCGCCCCGCGTCCGACACAAGTCGTTCGGACCCGAAGTAGTAGCTCGCCGCGCCGCGGGCGACGGGGTTGTCGTGGGCGTTGACGCTGATGGAGAGCCCGACGTCGACGGCGAGCTCGTTGGCGAGGCGTGCGCGGTCGCGGGGCGTCGGGGTCGTCCGCGGCCCCCGCGTGAGGCTGACCTGGGCACCGAGGGCCGAGAGCTGGGCGCCGGTGCGGTGGGCGATCGCCCAGGTCAGCTCGTGCGCGGGCGCGCTGCGGCTCGGCGGGGACTCGGCGTCGGGGCCGAGCGCCGGATCGACGGCGATCCGTGCCCCGGAGAGGCCACGGGCGGCGAGGCGGCGCAGCGCCTCCCGCTGCCGGAGCTGGGCCGCGAGGCCGGGGGCATGGTGGTCGCGGTGCAGCCGGCGCAGCGCCTGCACCGTCGCCGGCCCGGCGAGCCCGTCCACGGCGATGCCGATGTTGCGCTGGAGCTCCTCGACCGCGCCCCTCGTCAGCGGGCCGAAGAGGCCGTCCTCGGGTCCGGCGTCGAAGCCGAGCTGGTTCAACCTCTGCTGGAGGTCGAGCACGTCGTCGCCGCGCATGAGCACCGCGGAGTGCCAGAGGAGACGGTCCCCGAGGCCGAAGCCGGCCTCGACGAGCGCGCGCCAGGTCTCGGGCCCGACGATCCCGTCGGCGGCGAGGCCGCGACGGCGCTGGAAGTCGCGGACCGCGGCATCGGTCTCCGGGCCGAAGGCCCCGTCGACGGTGAGCTCGGGGTGGCCGGCGTGGGCGAGGCGCCGTTGGATGTCGCGCACAGCGGCGCCGCGTGCGCCCTGGGCGAGCAGCGGGGCGTTCGGGTTGGCGGCCGGGGGGGTCACGCGCGGGAGTCTACCGGGCCGCCCGTCACCCCAACCTGCTCGACGGGCCCGGGCTCAGCCCACGACGCGCTCGACCTCGGAGAGGATCTGGCCCTTGCCGCGCGCACCGACGATGCGCTTGGCCTCCCCCCCGTCCTTGAAGAGCATGAGCGTCGGGATCGACATGACCTGGTACTTGCGGGTGACGGCCGGGTTCTCGTCGACGTTGAGCTTCATGACCTTGAGCTCGGCGGCCTTCTCCCCCGCGATCTCGTCGACGATCGGGCTCACCATGCGGCACGGACCGCACCACTCCGCCCAGAAGTCGACGAGCACAGGCTTGTCGGCTCCGAGGACCTCGCGGTCCCAGTCGCGATCGGTGACGGGCGTGGCCTTGCTCATCGGGAACCTCCATCGTCGACGACGCTGCGGCCAACAGCGCCACCTCGCCTGGTATTCCCCCACGGCGCGGGTCGGGGGGAGGGGGCCGGCAGGTCGTCTCCGTGGCCGGGACGCGGTGAGGGGCGCCGAGGCGCCCCTCACCCGTGGCGCGCATGACGGGGGGACATGCGCACCACATCTCGCTGCGCGTCGAGGCGCAGCGTCGTCCACACTGTACGCCGGACATCTTGATCCACCAAACCATCCGCCCACGGTGCGCGCAGCCCTGGCGGGTGGCCCCGCGTCCGCCTCGGGGCTGTCGGGCGCAGGGCCCTCGGGCGACCGAGCCGACGAGGCCCCCCGGGCGACCTAGGCCACGAGGCCCTCGCTCGCGAGCCAGCGCTCGGCGTCGATCGCCGCGCGGCAGCCGGTACCCGCAGCGGTGACCGCCTGGCGGTAGGTGTGGTCCACGACGTCGCCGGCGGCGAAGACCCCCGGCACGCTCGTCTGCGTGCTCGGCTCGTCGACGAGGATGTAGCCCTCGTCGTCGAGATCGAGCTGGCCCCGGAAGAGCCCGGTGGTGGGGTCGTGGCCGATGGCGAGGAAGAGCCCGTCGGTGCGGTGCTCCCAGGTCTCACCGCTCGTCGTGTCGCGCAGCCGCACACCCTCGACCACGCTGTCGCCGAGGACGTCCTCGACCACGGCGTTCCACACGAAGTCGATCTTGTCGTTCTTGAAGGCCCGCTCCTGCATGATCTTCGAGGCGCGCAACGCGTCGCGTCGGTGGACGATCGTCACCTTCGAGGCGAACTTCGTCAGGAACGTCGCCTCCTCCATCGCCGAGTCCCCGCCGCCGACGACGACGAGCTCACGGTCCCGGAAGAAGAAGCCGTCGCAGGTCGCGCAGCTCGACACGCCCTTGCCGATGAGGCGCTGCTCGTTGGGGAGGCCGAGCCAGCGCGCGGTCGCGCCGGTCGAGATGATGACGCTGTGGGCGCGGTGGACGTCCCCGCCGACGGTGATGGTGAAGGGCCGCGTGCCGAGGTCGACGGCGTCGGCGTCGGCGGTGAGCAGCTCGGTGCCGAAGCGCTCGGCCTGCTTGCGCATGTCGGCCATGAGGGCGGGGCCCATGATGCCGTCGGGGAAGCCGGGGTAGTTCTCCACCTCGGTGGTGAGCATGAGCTGCCCGCCGGCCTCGCGGCCCTCGATCTGGAGGGGCGCGAGGTCGGCGCGCGCGGCGTAGAGCGCGGCGGTCAGCCCCGCCGGGCCCGAGCCCACGATGATGACGTTGCGGATGTCGTCCATGGTCGGGTGTCCTGTTGGTCGCGGTGCACGCGCGGGTCGCGGCGGGCACGGTCCAAGGCCGTTCGCGCCGTCCAACGACGCGGCGGCGAAGCCTATTCCTCACCGTAGACTGCGGAGCCCATGGCCCGCGACCCCGTCCCCTGCGTCAACCACCCCGACACGCCCACGCGGTTGTCCTGCGCGGTGTGCGACGACCCGATCTGTCCCCGCTGCGTCCGTTCGAGCGCGGTCGGCCAGCGCTGTCCGTCCTGCGCGAAGCCCGCTCGCGCGGTGGCCGCCCGCGGCAAGCCCGAGCACTACGCCCGCGCGATCGCCGCCGGGCTCGCCGTGGCCGTCGGGGGAGGGCTCGTCGCCGGCATGATCGGGTTCGGCAGCCTCATCCTGTCGGGCGTCACCGGCTTCGGCGTCGGCCGGGCGGTGCGCTGGGGTACCCGCGGGCAGTCCCAGTCGCCCTTCCCCAACCTCGCCGTCGCCGTCGCCGTCGCCGGCCTCGCCGTCGCCTTCCTCGCGCTCTTCGGCACGCCGGTCCCCCAGCGCGGCCTCCTGCCCCTCGGCTACCTCGTCGCAGGCTTCCTCGCCTACCGCGGCGTCGTCTCCTGAGCCCTCCTCAGAGGGGCTCGCCCCGCAGCTCGAGCGAGGAGACCGCGGCGAGCGCCCCTCCGTCCTCGACGACGAGGTCGGGCACGACGTAGAGCAGGACATAGCGGGCCGCGACCCCGTCGAGGTCGAGCGCCTCCTCCGCCTCGGCGCCGTCGACGCGCGCGGCGACCTCCCAGGCCTCGGCGTCGTCGTGGGGCTCCTCGGCCACGCGGAGCTCGAAGCTCATGCCCTCGGTCGGCGTCGTGACCTCAGCGCCCGTGAGCGCGTGCGCGCCCCCGAGGTCGATGACGACCCCGACGCCGGGCTTCAGGTTGCCGAAGCCGGGGTCGTCGTAGCGCTCGGTGCGCCAGGCGGTGGAGGGGTCGCCGTCGACGAGGTTGGGCAGCAGCTCGTCGTTCTCGATCCCGTCGCCGCCGACGAAGCCCTCGACGTCCTCGGGGTCGAAGGCGGTGAGCGCGTCCGCCTCGAGCGGCACCGCGGCCTCCTGCGCGCTCTCGTCGACGGCGGTGGCCGCGAGCGTGGGCACGCTCGCCGACTCGAGGACCCCCGTGGCGAGCCCGACGGCGACGAGGGCCACCGCGACGACGAGCAGCGCGGTGATCGGGGCGAGCCAGGTGCGCTCCGAGCGCAGGAACCCCCGGGACAGCCCGCCGACGGGCGCCGCCTCCTCACCCTCGGCGTCGGCCCCGACCGTGGCGGGCGCACGCTCGATCGCCGGTCCGCTGCCGACCCAGGGCTCGAGCGCCCGCGCGAAGGCGGCGAGGTCGGGGTAGCGGTCGTCGGGCTCACGTGCGAGGGCGGTCATGACGACGTCGTCGAGACCGCGGGGGACGTCGGGGCGCACCGCCCGCAGCGGCAGCGGGTCCTCGTTGAGACGCTGCGCGGCCATCGTCATCGCCGACTCGGCCTCGAAGGGGCGTCGCCCGCTCACGGCCTCGTAGAGCACGCACGCGAGCGCGTACTCGTCGGCGCGCCCGTCGACCGGCTCGCCGCGCACCTGCTCGGGGGCGACGTAGGCCGCGGTGCCGAGGACCGTCCCGGTCTGGGTGAGGTCGCGTGCCGACTCGGCGACCTTCGCGATGCCGAAGTCGGCGATCTTCGCGCTGCCGTCGGTCTCGAGGAGGATGTTCGCCGGCTTGACGTCGCGGTGGACGAGGCCGCGCGCGTGGGCGTAGGAGAGCGCCTCGGCGACCTGGGCGGTCACCGCGGCGGCCTCCCCGATCTCGAGCCGCCCGCGCTCGGCGAGGAGCTCCCGCAGGGTCGGCCCCTCGACGTAGGCCATGACGAGGTAGGTCGCCTCGGGGTGCTCGCCGGTGTCGTAGAGGCCGACGATGCCGGGGTGGCCGAGCTTGGCCGCGGCGACGGCCTCGCGGCGGAAGCGCTCGCGGAGGCCCTCGTCGGCGGCGAGGTGGTCGTGGAGGAGCTTGACGGCGACCGTGCGCCGCAGGGTCTCGTCGTGGGCCCGCCACACGCTCGCCATACCGCCGAAGGCGATGCGCTGCTCGAGCAGGTAGCGACCCCCGAGGACGCGACGGAAGGGCAGGGCCTCGGCGGGCGCCTGCGTCGCACGGTCGTCCTCGAGCATGTCCTCCACCGGAGGCGTCGGGTCGGCAGAGCGGCGTCTGCTGGCGGTGCTCCGCCCGCCCCGAGTCTAGTCGGGCGCGGCCTCAGGGGTCCGCCGGCGCCTGGGCGGTCGCGCTGCCGACGGTGCGCTCGGCGATCGGGCCGATGCGCCCGGCGAGGACGAGGGGCGCGGGTCGGGTCAGCGTCACCGTGACCCCGCCCTCGGCGAAGGCGACTTCGTCGACGCGGCAGCCGTCGAGATCGGCGGCGACGTCGTCGGCGGCCACCTCGGCGGCGGCGAGGCTGCCGCGGGCCTCGAGGGCGCTGGCGGCGTCGCGGGCGGCGCGTCGGGCGGCATCGTCGAGTTGCACGGTGTTGACGAGCACCGCGCCGACCTCGAAGGCGACGAGGGCGAGCAGCAGCAGCCCGCCCACCGTGCGGGCGAGCCCCTCGAGGATGATGTCGCCGCGCTCTCCCATGGCCCGGACCGTCCTCGGCGCAGCCTGCGCCGCGCCGTTCCTAGGGGGATCATCGGCCCGTCGGGGGGTCCGCTGAAGGGTCTCGTCCCGGGTCGTCGTCCCGGCCCGGCCCGTCGGCCCCCCCCGAGGTCCCGGGACCGCCCTCGTCCCCGCCGCGGCGCCGGCGCAGCAGCGCGCGCAGTGGCGGCAGCTCCTCGAGCCCCAGTGCCCGGGTGAGGCCCAGGTAGGCCAGGCCTGCGGGGCCGAGCACGAGCGGGGCGCGCAGCAGCGGGTGCAGCCCCACGGTCGGCACGGCGAGGACGAGCCCGAGGGCGACCGCGGCGGCGGCGGCGGTGGCGACCCGCGCGAGGGTGCCGCCCCCCAGGTGGACGGCGACGCCGGTGCGCCGGCGCACGGCCCGGCGCAGCAGGCCGTACTCGACCCAGGACGCGACGGCCGCGGCGAGGGCGAGCCCGGTCGCGCCGAGGCGGTAGAGGCCCTCCTGCTCACGCAGCTCGACGGGCAGTGGCGCGGTCGCGGGCAGCTCCCCGACGAGCTCGACGCTGCCCCCGGGGCCCAGGGCGAACTGGTCGAGTTGGAGCATGAGCGCCGCGCCGAGGCCCGCGGAGATCACGAGCCGGCCGGCGGAGACGAGCGCCGGCACCCGCGTCTGCCCGATGGCGTAGAGCGAGGACTGCAGGAGCCTCGAGGAGGTCGTCGC
Source organism: Nitriliruptorales bacterium (assembly GCA_007133145.1). GTDB lineage: Bacteria > Actinomycetota > Nitriliruptoria > Euzebyales > Egibacteraceae > T1Sed10-49. The sequence goes on along the minus strand of SLNF01000219.1, from coordinate 414 downwards.
CAGCAGGCCGAGGCTGAAGCCGGCGAGGGTCAGCCAGACGAGCCGTGCCTCGAGTCCCCCGAAGGCGCCGCTCTCGTAGACCGCGGCGACGACGACCTCGCCGAGGAGGACGAAGACGAGGGCGGTCGGCACGACGAAGAAGGCGATGCGGGCCAGCCCCGCGCGCAACCGCTCGCGCACGCGCTCGGCCTCCTCGGTGCCGAGGTCGGAGAGCTCGGGCAGCTCCGAGGCCGCCACGGCCATGCCGAAGAGGCTCACCGGCAGGATGTAGAGGGGCTGGGCGAAGCCGAGCACCGCGACGGCGCCGAGCGCGAGCAGGCTCGCGAGCGCGAGCTCGACGTAGGTCATGAGCTGGACGATCCCGCGCCCGGCGATGACCGGGCCGAGGGCGCGCAGCGTGCGACGCACGCCCTC
>SLNF01000171.1 GCA_007133145.1 Nitriliruptorales bacterium | reverse complement strand
TCGCCGAGGACGCACAGCAGCGTGTGGTTGCTCGCGGTGGCGATGAAGCCCTTGGCGTCGAGCGGCGCGGCGGCGAGCCGCGCGCGCACGTCAGCCTTCGAGGGGGCCATGGCCGTTGAGCGACGGACAGGTGTGCCCGGCGGGGTCGATGGGCCGGTTGCACAGCCGGCAGGTCTCCCGTGCGCCGGCCTCCACGGCGTAGGCGGCGTGCGCGGCCATGCTCGCGAGCTGCTCCCGGGTGAGCCAGAAGCGCGCGAGCCCGGGCTCGTCGTCGGGGTCGGCGGGGTCCTGGCCTGGCAACTCCTCGACCTCGAGGACGAAGCGCTCGGCGGCGTCGTCCATGCCGAGGCTCATCGAGCCGGCGCGCCACAGCGGCGCCCCCGGGTCGCGCAGGCGTTGGCGGGCCTCGTCGAGGTCATCAGGGGTCACCGTCACCCCCGCGCGGCCGAGGAGGTCCTGTGCGAGCTGGGCGAGGGAGCGCACCTGCGCCTTCTCCGCGACGAGGGAGACCCGCTCGTCGCCCGACTGCGCCTGGACGTAGAACGTGCGCCGACCAGGCTCGCCGATCGCCCCGGCGGTGATGAAGTCGACGGTCTCGAACTCGACGGACTCACCCACGTGTGGACTCCTCACCCTCGGCGGACCCCCAGGGCCCGTCGTCGTTGAAGCGCACGAGCGCCGGCCGTGCCCCCGGCCCGAGCCGCAGCGCCGAGACCGAGCCCGGGGAGACCTCGAGGCGGCCGAAGAGGTCGAGCGGCAGCCCGAGGTAGAAGGCGGTGACGGCCTTGATGACGTCGGCGTGGCTCACCGCGGCGATCGTCTCGCGACGGTGCCCGGCCACGAGCGCCTCGGTGGCCTCCACCGCGCGGGCCTGCATCGCCCGCAGCGTCTCCCCCTCGGGGAAGCGCACGAGCGACGGCAGGCCCTGCACGACCCGCCAGCGAGCGGTGCGGGCGACCTTCGCGAGCGGGCGGTCGGTCCAGCGGCCGTAGTCAACCTCGGCGAGGCCGTCGGCGGTACCCACCACGCAACCGATCTCCTCGGCGACGAGGCCGGCGGTCTCCTGTGCGCGCACGACCGGGCTGGCATAGACCACCGAAGGCGCGAGCGGGGCGATGCGCCGACCCGCGGTACGCGCCTGCTCCCGACCCCGGGCGTCGAGGCTCGCGGACGTGCGCCCACCGAGGCGCACGCCGGTCGCAGCGGTCGTGCCGTGGCGGATGAGCAGCAGCGTCGTCATCGGGCTCCGGTCCTGCCTCGGGGGCTCCGCGCCGGGACGCCGGGGCACGCCGGCCCGGCCGGTGGCGTGGCGGCCAGCGTAGCGAGCCAACTAGGCTGCCCTGCGAGACCCCCGGACGCACAGGAGCCACGTGATGACCGCCACCAGGACCGAACGCGACTCGATGGGCGAGATGCAGGTCCCCGTCGACGCGTACTACGGCGCGCAGACCCAGCGCGCCGTCGAGAACTTCCCGATCTCCGGCCAGCGGATCCCCCGCCAGGTCATCCGCGCCCTCGGCCTCATCAAGGCCTCCGCCGCGGTGTACAACCACCGCGTCGGCGTGCTCGACGACCGCCAGTACGAGGCGATCGTCCGGGCCGCCGAGGAGGTCGCCGACGGCACCCACGACGCGCACTTCGTCGTCGACGTCTTCCAGACCGGCTCGGGCACGAGCTCGAACATGAACACCAACGAGGTCATCGCCAACCGCGCGATCGAGCTCCTCGGGGGCGCGATGGGCTCGAAGGACCCCGTCCACCCCAACGACCACGTCAACGCGGGGCAGTCCTCCAACGACGTCTTCCCGACCGCGGTCCACGTCGCCGCCTACCTCGCCTCCGTCGAGGAGCTCCTGCCCGCCCTCGACGTGCTCCACGTCTCACTCGAGGCCAAGGCCAAGGCCTTCGCCGACGTCGTCAAGCCCGGCCGGACCCACCTCATGGACGCCACGCCGGTCACGCTCGGCCAGGAGTTCGGCGGCTACGCCCGGCAGATCGAGCTCGGCGCCGCGCGGGTGCGCGCCGCGCTCGAGCGCGTGAGCGAGCTGCCCCTCGGCGGCACGGCGGTCGGCACCGGTCTCAACGCGCCGGAAGGCATGACCGACCGGGTCCTCGACGAGCTCCGCGAGCGCACCGGCACCATCGCCCTGCGCGAGGCCGACAACCACTTCGAGGCGCAGGGCGCCCGCGACGGGCTCGTCGAGCTCTCGGGCGCGCTCAAGGTCGTCGCCGTGTCGATGACGAAGATCGCCAACGATATCCGCCTCATGGGCTCGGGGCCGCGGACCGGGATCGGCGAGCTCCAGCTGCCGGAGATCCAGCCGGGCAGCTCGATCATGCCGGCGAAGGTCAACCCCGTCATCCCCGAGTCCGTCACCCAGGCGTGCGCCCAGGTCATCGGCAACGACACGGCCGTGACCGTCGGCGGCATGAACGGCCACTTCGAGCTCAACGTCTACATCCCGATGATGGCCCGCAACGTCCTCGAGTCCATCGCCCTGCTGTCGACGAGCGCGGCGAACTTCGCCGAGCAGTGCGTCGACGGGCTCAGCGCCAACGTCGAGCGCGCGACCGAGCTCGTCGAGAAGGACCTCGCGATCGTCACCGCGCTCGTGCCCGCGATCGGCTACGACAAGAGCGCCGAGCTCTCCAAGCAGGCGCTGGCCGAGGACCGCCCGCTGCGCGACGTCGTCAAGGAGGCCGGCGTGCTCCCCGACGACGAGGTCGACCGCATCCTCGACATCAAGCGCATGACCGAGGGTGGGGTGCTCTAGGCCCGCGTGGCGGGGCCCGGCGGACGCCCCGGACGCTACCCCTCCGCCTCGCGGTGGAGCTCGGCCGCGAGGTGGTGGGTCATCGGCAGGCCCATCGCCGCCATGCGCACCTCGTAGCGCAGCACGTCGCCGTCGACGGAGAGGTCGCGCTCGAGGGCGTCGACGCGCTTCGCCGTCGGCGCCACCCCCACCTCGGTCGTCGCCAGACGCACCCTCTGCCCCTCGACGGTGCCCTCGTGGACCTCGGTGATCCCGCTGGGCTGGGCGAGGACGAGCTCGACCCGCCCCGCGCCGACCGCCCGCAGGTAGCCGGTCTCGGCGTGCATCGGCGCACCGGACGTCAGGTCGGCGGTGCGCTGCTCGTAGACGAGGAACGGCTTGCCGGTGTGCCGGAACGTCACCCATTCGCGGTAGGCGAAGTCGTCGATCGTGGGGTAGGTCCCGCGGCCGGTCCCCTTCCACGAGCCGAGGAGGAAGGACAGGGGCGCGACGGCGGGATGCAGGGTGCTCACACCAGGAGTGTCGCACAGCAGGGGCCGACGGTCGCACCACGCGGCCACCGACGCCGCCTCCCGCACGCTCAGGCCTCCGTCGGCCAGCCTGCCGCGGCTCGCAGCCGCTCGGCGATCCGGGACTCGTCGGGTGGGCCCCCGCTGGGGCGGACGAAGAAGACGTCGCGCACCTGGGGGCCGAGCGTGGCCACGCGCGCGCCCACGACGTCGAGCCCCTCGTCGGCGAGGACGCGACCGAGGCGGTAGAGCACACCCGGCGCGTCGGGGCCGGCGACCTCGATCCGTGTCGTCATCGGCCCGCGGTCGAAGCCCACCTCGACCTCGACGGGGTGGGCGAGCGTCGGACGTCGGATGTCGCGCCGCCCCTCCCAGCGCTCGACGAGCGCTCCGGCGTCGACCTCGCCGACCGCCGCGGCGGTGAGGGCGGCGAGGACCTCCGCGTCGCCGGCGGGCGCACCGGGCTCTGCCCGCGTAGCCGCCGGTGCCTGCCGGGCGGCCCCGGGACCGTCCTCGACGACGAACCAGTCGAAGGCGACCCCGTCGCCACGGGTGAACGCGCGCGCGTCGAGGACGACGAGGCCGTGTCCGGCGAGCGCGCCGGCGGCGTCGGCCATGAGCCCGAGGCGGTCGGGCGCGACGAGCGAGACGGTCCGCGTGCCAGCCACCGGGCCCGGCCGCAGGGAGGCCCGCGCGGCGTCCTCGGCACGCTCCGCGTCGAGCCGGGCGTGCTCGGCGACCTGCTCGGCGCTCGCCGTGAGGAGGTAGCGCCGCGGCATGCCCGGGAGCGCCGCGCCGACCACCCCGTCGTCGCCCAGCAGACGTTCGGCGTCGGCGACGACGGTCTCGGGTGAGGCGACGACGAGGTCGGCGTCCGAGCCGCTCATGAGGTGCCGGCGCACGCGCGCGTGGAGCTCGGCCAGCAACCCTTCGCGCCAGGCCGACGCTGCGGCTGGCCCGGTGGCCCGCCCGTCGGCGAGGGCGAGGAGGTAGAGCCCGTCGAGCGCCTCGGCGTCGCCCACGCGCTCAGCGACCGCCGCGACCTCGTCGGCGTCGTCGAGGTCGCGGCTCACCGCGACGTCGGGCAGGAGGAGATGCAGGCGCACGAGGCGGGCCACCCGGTCGGCCCGACGCCCGCCGAAGCCCATCCGCAGCACCCACTCGCGCGCGATGACCGCCCCGGAGAGGGCATGATCGCCACTGCCGCCCTTGCCGACGTCGTGGAGCAGCGCGGCGAGCAACAGCACCTCGGGCTCGTCGAGGCGCTCGAAGATCGCCGCGTGACGCTCGTCGAGGGCACCGTCGACGATCCCGCCGAGCTCCGCAACGGTCTCGACGAGGTGGGTGTCGACGTCGTAGCGGTGCAGGGGGTTGCGCTGCGGTGTCCCCCGCAGCGCCTCCCATTCGGGCAGCAGCGCCGAGAGCAGGCCGATCTCGCCGGCGTCGGCGAGCGCGGGCACGGCCTGCCGGCCCCGTCGCAGCACGCGCAGAAGCGCGCCGCGCGTCGTCGCGTCCCACGGGAGCGTGCCGAACTCGGCGATCTGCGCGGCGAGGGCCTCGGCGGTGGCGCGCCCGAGGTGGGTGCCCTCGGCGGCGGCCGCGGCCACGGCCCGTGCCGCTAGGGCGGGGTCGGCGGCAAGGGTGCGGCCGGGCGCCATCTCGACGAGGCCGTCGACGCACTCGAGTCCCTCGCCGACCCCACGCGGCGGTGGGCGCGACCGCCGCCGACCTCCCCGCGCGTCAGCGAGCACGCGCGGCCAGGCCCGACCGTGGAGGTAGGCGATCCGCCGACTCGCGAGCCCGACGGCGCGCAGCAGCGCGTCGCCGTCACCCCATGCCAGGCGCGCGGCGACGTGGTCCTGCAGGTCGAGCCGCAGGGTGTCCACCCCGGAGCCCGGCGGCAGGCTCGCCCCCTGCTGCAGATGGAGCGCGCAGCGGGCGGCGAGGAGGACCTCCGCGGCCTCGGCGAGAGCGGGTAGATCGCTCGCGCCGAGGTAGCGTGCGCCGACGAGCGCGTCGAGGTCGTCGGCGCCGAGCAGGCACGCCGCGGCCCAGCGCAGGCTCTGGAGGTCGCGGAGACCACCGGCGCCGCGCTTGAGATCGGGTTCGAGCATCCCCGGGCGGTCGCCCGCCTGGGCGTGGCGTGCGGCGTCGGCGTCGGCGACCGAGGCGAGGAGCCTTCCCCCGTGCCGTCGCAGCCAGCGACGCCAGCGCGCGACGAGGTCGTCGACGAGGCCGACGTCGCCGGCGACGAGCCGGTGCTCGACGAGCGCCGTCGAGCTCTCGACCCGCTCGGCGGCCGCCCTCACCGCTGCGCGTGGCGTGTGCACCGCGTGCCCGACCGACAGGCCCGCGTCCCACAGCGGGTAGCAGATCGCCCGGACGAGCCCCTCGAGCTCCGTCGTCGACCAGCCGTCGTGGAGGAGCAGGACGTCGACGTCGGAGGCGGGCGCGAGCTCACGACGCGCGTAGCTGCCGAGCCCGACGATCGCGACGCCCGAGACCTCGCCGAGACACGCCGACAGCACATCGTCGATGCGCCCGGTCCACGAGCGGCACCAGGCCGAGCCCAACGGGGCGTCGACGCTCGTGGGGGCGAGGCGACGGCGTAGCTCGGCGACGTCGGCGGCAGGCCCCGGCGGGGGGCCGGGGCTCAGAGGGCCTCCGGCCCGCTCTCACCGGTGCGGATGCGCACGATGTCCTCGAGGGGGAGGATCGCCACCTTGCCGTCGCCGATCTTGCCGGTGCGGGCCGCCTTTGTGATCGCATCGACGACCCCGTCGACCTGCGGGTCGTCGACCATGACCTCGATGCGGCTCTTCGGCACGAAGTCCACCTGGTACTCCGCTCCGCGGTACACCTCGGTGTGGCCGCGCTGCCGCCCGAACCCGCGTGCCTCGCTGACCGTCAAACCGGCGACGCCAACCTCGCGCAGGGCCTCTTTGACGTCCTCGACCTTGAACGGTTTCACGATTGCCACGACGAGCTTCATCGGCGCTCCTTTCTCATCGGCACCCCAACGGACCTCCGAGGATGGGACCCTCGGGTTTCTCCATCGTCAGGCCCCTGTTTCACCGCCGTTACATCTTGCGCCACCCATGGTGCCGCCGTCAGCCCCATCCGAGCAGCTCCCGTCGGTAGGCCTGGCTCACGAGCTCGGCGCGGTCGCCGGCCTCGAGCTTGCGCAGGAGGTTCTCGACGTGCTTCTGCACCGTGCGCGGCGACACGCCGAGCCGCTCGGCGATCTGCGCCGTCGACGAGCCCGCCGCGACGAGCTCGAGCACCTCGCGCTCCCGAGGGGTGACCTCGGCCTGCCCCACGCCCACCCCGCGACCGAGGCTGTCGAGGACCTCGGACACGAACTCCTCGTCGATGACCGTCTCACCGGCCACACAGCGACGGATCCCCTGGGCGAGCTCCACCCCCGAGATGCTCTTGAGCAGGAAACCGCCGGCTCCGGCGGCGAGCGCGGCGCGCAGGGAGCTCGCCGAGGTGTGCGCGGACAACACGAGGATCGCCACGGGGTTGCCAGCGGCCCGGAGTCGTTGGGCGACCTCGAGTCCCGAGCCCTGCCCAAGGCGCAGGTCGAGGAGGACGAGATCGGGCTCGGCCGCGGCGACCTCGGCAAGCGCCTCCTCCACCCCACCGGCCTCGCCGACGACCGCGATGCCCTCGTCGACGGCCGTGAGCAGGCGCACCAAGCCCTCCCGCACAAGGTCGTGGTCGTCGACGAGGACGACACGGACCGGGCCGCTCATCCCTCGCGGTCGCCCTCCCCTGCCGGGGCGAGGACGTAGTCGTCGACGTCCTCGTCCCACGTCATCGTCACGAGACCGCGGGTGCGTGCCGCCTTGACGAACTGGAGGAAGCCGCCGAAGCCGAACTCCTTCTCGCTGAAGTCGGGGTCGCGCTTGCGCAGCTGGTCCTTCAGCCCCGACAACGGGGGCGCACCGCCCTCGGCCTCGAGGTTGGCGACGACCTCGGCAAGCAGCGCGAAGGCCCGCTCCTCGTCGCTGGACTCCTCCGGGAAGAAGACCTCCGGGTCGCCCTTGGCCGGGCCCGGCTCGAGCTCGATGATCTTGCGGTCGGCGAGGTGGCGCAGGAGCTCGCCGAAGGCCCGGAAGCCGTAGTCGGCCTCGCTGAAGGTGGGGTCCTTGCGCAACAGCGCGCGCTTGAGGTTCGAGGCGAGCACCGCGCCGCCGGAGGAGCGCTGCAGGCCCGCAAGCGTCTGGGTGACGAGCTTGCCGAGCGGTGCCGGCTCGCTCTCGGCGGTGATGGCCTCCTCCTCGTGGTCGAGCTCGACCTCGGGCTCGTCGACGACGTCGGGTTCCCCCGGCTCGGACTCCGGGGCGTGCCCCGACGCGCTGGCCTGCGCCGCTGGCGCCTGCCCGTCGGGACGCTCGGGCTCACGCGG
>SLNF01000035.1 GCA_007133145.1 Nitriliruptorales bacterium | reverse complement strand
TGGGCCCGCTGCAGAACCTCGTCGGGATGATCCCCGGGGTGGGCAAGCAGCTCGAGGACGCCGACCTCGACGAGGGCCAGCTCGTCCGCGTCGAGGCGATCATCCAGTCGATGACCCGCGCGGAGCGCCACGATCCCGACATCCTCAACGGCAAGCGCAAGAAGCGCATCGCCGCGGGGTCGGGCCGCAGCGTCCAGGAGGTCAACGAGCTCCTGCGCTCCTACGGCGAGATGCGCAAGCTCATGAGGCAGATGGGCGGAGGAGGGGCGCGAGGGGGCGCGAAGGCGATGCGCCAGCTCTCCGGTGAGGGCGGCGACCTCTCCTCGCTCGGAGCGGGTGGTCTCGGCGGCGCCGGGGGTCTCGGCGCTGCCGGCGGCGGTGTGCCGGCGGGGGTCCCGGCCGGGGGGCTGCCCGGCGGTCGACCGGGTGGCGGCAAGCCCCGCGGCAAGCAGGTACCGAAGCGAAAGAAGAAGAAGAAGAAGCGCTGAGGTGGGCCCGGCGGACGGCCGCGGCGGCTCCGTGGGTCGCGGTGGGCGCGTCAGGGGGGATCCGTGCGCGGCGCCGCCCGGGCAGCGCGTGGGCTCAGCCCCAGCCGAGGTCGTGCAGCTCGTCGTCGTCGATGCCCATGTGGTGGGCGAGCTCGTGGACGACGGTGATGCGGACCTCCTCGACGAGTTCGTCCTCGTCGGCGACCATCGCGCACAGCGGCAGACGGAAGATGACGATCCGGTCGGGCAGTACACCGCCGTACTCGTCGCGCTCGGTGAGCGGCACGCCGTCGTAGACCCCGAGCAGGTCGGGCTCGTCGGGATCGACGTCCTCGGTGACCACGGCGACGTTGTCGAGGTGGGCCCAGAGCTCTTCGGGGATGCCGTCGAGGGCGTCGTCGACGAGCGCGGCGAAGCGCGTGGGAGGCACGGGGTCCATGCCGGCGGACAGCTCCTCGCGTCGGGGTGGAGGACGGGCCGGTAGCGTAGCGACGATGCCCCGCGCGCCGTCGACGACCTACGCGCGGCAGGGCAGGTCGGGCAGGGACGGCCGCGGCGAGGGAGGACCGATGCGCGACGGCGCAGCGCTGCTCGCCGGCCTCGTGCTGCTCACCGTGGCCGCCGACCGCTTCGTGCTCGGTGCCGCCCGGCTCTCCGCGGCGCTGCGGGTGTCCCCGGTCGTCATCGGGGCGCTCGTCATCGGCGCGGGCACGAGCGCGCCGGAGCTCCTCGTCACCGTGCTCGCCGCGCTGCAGGGAGCGCCGGACCTCGCCGTCGGCAACCTCGTCGGCTCGAACAGCGCGAACATCGGCCTCGTCCTCGGCGCGGCCGCGCTCGTCGCGCCCATCGCCGTCGGCCACACGACGCTGCGCCGCGAGGTGCCCCTCATGCTCCTCGCGGTCCTCGCCCTCGCGATCGCCGCGGCCGACGGCACCCTCGGAAGGGTCGACGGGGTGGTCCTCCTCCTGCTCGGCGTCGTCGCGATCGCCGTCGTCGTCGCCTTCGCGAGGGCCGACCAGCGTGGCGCGGCTGCGCTCGCGGTCACCCCGCCCGAGCCGGCCTGGCGCCCAGCCCTGCTCGCGCTCGTCGGCCTGCTCGGCACGATCGCCGGCGCGCAGCTGCTCGTGACCGGCGCGAGTGGGCTCGCCCGCACGCTCGGCGTCGGCGAGGCGGTGATCGGCCTCACCGTCGTTGCCGTCGGCACGAGCCTGCCCGAGCTCGTCACCGCCGTGGCCGCGGCGCGGCGGCGCGAGGCCGACCTCGTGGTCGGCAACGTCCTCGGTTCGAACCTCTTCAACTCCCTGCCCGTCGCGGGGGTCGCCGGGGTGCTCGGGGCGGCGGGCCTCGAGCCCGCGCTCGGCCCGGCGCTCGTGGGGATGGTCGGGATCTGCGCCATCGCGGCGGTCTTCCTCGTCACCGGGCGCCGCCTCGCCCGGGTCGAGGGCGCGGTGCTGCTCGTGCTCTTCGCGCTCGTCGTCGGTGTGACGGTGGCGTAGCGGCCGGGTCGGCTGCTGCGCTATCCTGCCGGCAGCGCCCGTGCTGCGGGCGCTTGGTGCGTGCGGTCTGCCGGACCCGCACACCCGTCCACAGACCGAGGTGGGCGCGTCGGGCGCCGCCCTGCGGCGACATCGAAGCCCGACGGCACCCGCCGGCCTGCGCCGGCCCGTGGCACGCCCCGGCCGTGCCTCCAGAAAGGCAACTCCCCATGGCCGTGAAGATGCGCCTCCGGCGCGAGGGCAAGAAGAAGCAGCCCTTCTACCGCGTCGTCGTCGCCGACGTCCGCTCGCCCCGAGACGGGCGCTTCATCGAGGACATCGGCTACTACCACCCGCTGGCCGACCCCTCGGTGATCTCCATCGACCACGAGCGCGCGCTCTACTGGCTGCGCCAGGGTGTCCAGCCCTCCGACGCCGTGCGCAAGCTCCTGCGCATCGAGGGCGTCTGGGAGCAGTTCAAGCCCGGTGACCCCGGCAAGGATCGCAGCCGCAAGCACGCGCAGCGCGCCGCGCGCAAGGCCGAGCAGGACGCCAAGCGCGCCGAGGCCGAGGCCGCGGCGAAGGCCGAGCAGGAGGCCGAGCAGGCCGCCGCCGCGGAGGCTGGCCCCGCGGAGGCACCTACCGAGGAGCCACCTACCGAGGAGGCCGCCGAGGCCCCCGCCGCCGAGGCGGCGCCCGCCGAGCGCGCGGCGGCCGAGGACGCGGAGGAGGCGTCGCAGGCGTGATGGCCGTCGACGTACTCGAGTTCATCGCCCGCAACCTCGTCGACCACCCCGACGAGATCGAGATCGTCGAGACCGAGGACGACGACGGCGAGGTCGTGCTGGAGCTCAAGGTCCACCCCGAGGACATGGGCAAGGTCATCGGCAAGCGTGGGCGGACCGCGAAGGCGATCCGCACGATGGTCAAGGCCGCCTCGACGCGTGACGGCCAGCAGGCCACCGTCGAGATCGTCGAGTAGCGCACCGGCGATGGGTGAGGGCTCCGTCGTCGTCGGCGCCGTCGGCAAGCCCTTCGGCGTGCGCGGCGAGGTCTACGTCCACCCCGACCCCGACCTCGGCCACGAGTTCGCCGCGGGCACACGCTACGTCGCGCAGGGCGGGGCGCTCACCGTCGAGCGCGCCCGCACCCATGGCGGGCGGCTCGTCGTGAAGTTCGAGGAGGTCAGCGACCGGACCGGCGCCGAGGGCCTGCGTGGCACCGTCCTCTCGCTCGACAAGGACGAGATCGCCCTCGACGACGGGGCGGTCTGGCTCGACGAGGTCCTCGGCGCCGACGTCGTCGACGGTGACGGGGCGCTCATCGGCGTGCTCGAAGGCGTCCTCGACGCCCCAGCCCACGACCTGCTCGTCGTGGCCCGACCCGATGGTGGCGAGGTGCTCGTCCCGGCCGTCGACGAGTTCGTCGAGCTCGGGCGTGAGCGCATCGTCGTCCGGGCCATCCCCGGGCTGCTCGACGACGAGGCCTAGGTGCGCCTCGACGTCCTCACGATCTTCCCCGGCTACTTCGCCGGGCCCCTCGAGACCTCGCTGCTCGGCCGCGCCGTCGAGCGCGGGCTCGTCGACGCGCGCGTGCACGACCTGCGACGCTGGACCCACGACGTCCACCGCAGCGTCGACGACGCGCCCTATGGCGGCGGCGCCGGCATGGTCCTCAAGCCCCAGCCCTTCTTCGAGGCCGTCACCGAGCTCTACGGCGAACTCGACGCGCGGCCCCGCACCGTCGTGCTCACCCCGCGGGGCAGACTGCTCGACCAGCCACTCGTCGCCGAGCTCGCCGCCGAGCCGGCTCTGCTGCTGCTCTGCGGGCGCTACGAGGGCATCGACGAGCGGGTCCACATCCGTCTCGCCCATGACGAGGTCTCGATCGGCGACTATGTCCTCGCCGGCGGGGAGGCCGCGGCGTGCGTGCTCATCGAGGCGGTGACCCGCCTGCTGCCCGGCGTCATGGGCAACGTCGAGAGCGCCACCGACGAGTCCTTCGCCGACGGGTTGCTCGAGCATCCGCAGTACACCCGACCCGCCGAGATCGAGGGCCTGAGCGTGCCCGACGTCCTGCGGTCGGGTGACCATGGCGCGGTGGAGGCCTGGCGCCGTGCGCAGGCCCTGACGCGGACCGCCGAGGTCCGCCCCGACCTCCTCGCGCGCCGGCGCGCGCAGCGGGACGCGGCGACGCCGGACCCGCTCGGGCCGGATCCTCGCGAGGATTGACCCCCCGCGCGCCGGAGGGCTATGCTGGTTCATCGGGCCGCGCGCCCCATGCCCGCGCGCCGCCGGTTCCGATACCAACCATCGCCAGTGGAGAGCGCCGCGTCATGAAGCCCACCGACCTCGTCGACATCGAGAGCCTCCGCGACGACGTGCCCGCGTTCCGCGCGGGAGACACCGTGAAGGTGCACGTCAAGGTGACCGAGGGCAACCGCACCCGCGTCCAGGTCTTCGAGGGCGTGGTCATCGCCCGGAAGGGCAGCGGGATCAGCGAGACCTTCACCGTGCGCAAGATCAGCTTCAATGGGATCGGCGTCGAGCGGACCTTCCCCGTGCACGCGCCGGTCATCGAGCGCATCGAGATCGTCCGTCGGGGTCGCGTGCGCCGCGCGAAGCTCTACTACCTGCGCGACCGGGTCGGCAAGAAGGCCCGCGTGCGCGAGCGGCGGGAGACCGCAGGCGCCTAGGCGCCCGCGGATGAGGCGGCTGTGACCGACCGCCGTGACCCCGTGGAGGACGTCGGCGCCGCCATGCCCTCGGGTGCGGGTGGCGACCATCGCGGGGAGGTCGCCACCTCCGCCGAGGGTGGGGCCGGCCCCGTCGCCGGCGACGAGGGCAGCGCTGACGGCGTCGCGATGGCCCACGGCGCCTCCGGCGCGGGCGAGGTCGATGGCAGCGTCGGACCCGGTGGCGGGCGCGACCGGCAGGACGGGGGGGCCGCACCCTCCACCGGAGCGCGCCGTCAGCGGTCCTTCCTCGTCGAGCTGCCGGTGCTCGTGCTCATTGCCTTCGTCCTCGCGCTCCTGCTCAAGACCTTCGTCGTGCAAGCCTTCTACATCCCCTCGGAGTCGATGCTGCCGACGCTCGCGGTCGGCGACCGGGTCCTCGTCAACAAGCTCGTCCACGACGTGCGCGACCCTGAGCGGGGTGAGGTCGTCGTGTTCACCCACGACGACGACGTCCCGGGCGCGGCCGCGGCCGAGGGCCTGCTCGACCGGATCCTCGACACGATCGCAGGGGGCTTCGGCGCCTCCTCGGGCAGCGAGAAGGACTTCATCAAGCGGATCATCGGCCTGCCGGGCGAGACCATCGAGATGCGCGACGGCGTCGTGATCGTCGACGGCGACCCGGTCGCCGAGGCGCCGGAGGCCGAGGGCGGGTACCTCTCGCGGCCCGACACGGTCGACTTCGGGCCCACCGAGGTCCCCGAGGGGGAGTACTTCATGATGGGCGACAACCGGCCGAACTCCTCTGACAGCCGATCGCTCATCGCGACGGTGCCCGAGGAGGACCTCGTCGGCCGCGCCTTCGTCGTCATCTGGCCGCTCGGGAGGCTGGGCACCCTGCCGCTGCCGGACTACGACGACCCGCTGGCCGCTTCCGAGGCCGCGGCGTCGCCGTGAGCGCGCAGCAGAGGAGCCCGCGATGAGCGCCGAGGACCTCGAGCGCTACGAGGCGGAGATGGAGCTCGCGCTCTACCGCGAGTACCGGGACGTCGTGCGGATGTTCACCTACGTCGTCGAGACCGAGCGGCGCTTCTACCTCGCCAACGACGTCGACGTCGCCGTGCGTGGGCAGGGTGAGGCCACCTACTTCGAGGTCACCCTCTCCGACGCCTGGGTCTGGGACATGCACCGCCCCGCGCGCTTCGTCTCCCACGTCCGGGCCCTGACGTTCCGGGACGTCAACGTCGAGCGCGTCGCGCTGAGCGACGACCCGCCGCTGCTCGAGTAGACGGTGCGGTTCCGCTCGCCGTTCCGCCGGGGCGATGCCGACGCCGTCGACATCGTCATGCTGCTCCTCGCCCTCGCGGCCATCGGAGCACTCGTCGCGTGGGCCGTCGGGTTGCTCTGAGCGCGCCCTCCACAGGCCCGCGGCGCCGATCGGCCAGGGAGGAGGGTGGCCGCTCCTAGCCTCGCGCCATGTCGACCTCCAGCGATCGTCTCGGCCGGCTCGGCGAGCGGCTCGCCGCCCGCCACCTCCGCGCCGGCGGCTACGAGATCCTCGAGCGCGGTTGGCGCCATGCCGGCCCTGACCTGCGCGGCGAGCTCGACCTCGTCTGCCGTGACGGCACGACGATCGTCGTCTGCGAGGTCAAGGCGCGCCGTCGTGCCTGGCCCGAGGAGGCCGCTGAGGGCGTCGACGCGCGCAAGCGTCGCCAGCTGCGCCGCCTCGGACTGCGCTGGCTCGACGAGCGCGGCTGCCGCGGGGCGCCACTGCGCATCGACGTCGTCGCGGTGGCCTGGCCGCCGGGTGGCGGCGCCGCGGCGATCTGTCACCTCGAGGGTGTCGCGTGAGCCGGGCACGGGTGACGTGGGCCCGCACGGTCGCCCAGGTTGGCCTCGAGGCCCGTGAGGTCACCGTCGAGGTCCACGTCTCGGGTGGCCTGCCGGGCTTCCACGTCATCGGCTCCTCCGGGGCGCCGGCGCGCGAGGCCGCCGACCGGGTGCGCACCGCTCTGGCCGCGAGCGGCCTCGTCGTCGGGAGCCGCAAGGTGCTCATCTCGCTCGCGCCCGCCGACGTGCCCAAGCTCGGGGCACGCTTCGACCTGCCGACGGCGCTCGCGGTCTGCGCCCAGCTCGAGGTCCTCGACCAGGAGGCGTTGCGCGACGTCGTCCTGCTCGGCGAGCTCGCCCTCGACGGGTCGGTGCGGCCCGTGCCGGGCGTCCTGCCCTCGGCGGTGCACGCCGCGAGGGCCGGCGTGGGGCGACTCGTCGTCGCCCGCGGCAACGCCGCGGAGGCGGCTCTGGCCTCCGGGGTGGACGTCGCGGCCGTCGCCGACCTCACCGAGGCGGTCGCGGTGCTCGGCGGGGCACCCGCCCGTCCCGCGGAGCCGTCCCCCGCGCCGCCGGCGTCGCGGGTCGGGGGGGACCTCGCGGAGGTGCGCGGGCAACTCGAGGCGCGTCGGGCGCTCGAGATCGCCGCGGCGGGCGGCCACCACCTGCTGCTCATCGGCCCGCCGGGGTGCGGCAAGTCCATGCTCGCGTCCCGTCTGCCGACGATCCTGCCGCCGCTCGGTGACGACGCGGCGCTCGAGCTCGCGGCGATCCGCTCGGTCGCCGGTCTGCTCGACGACACGGCGCTGGACCGCACTCCACCCTTCCGCGCGCCGCACCACTCGGCTTCCGCCGCGGCGCTGCTCGGCGGTGGCGCCGGGGTGGCGCGGCCCGGCGAGGTCAGCCTCGCGAGCCACGGCGTGCTCTTCCTCGACGAGCTCCTCGAGTGGCCCCGCCGGCTGCTCGACGCGTTGCGCGAGCCGCTCGAGGAGGGCATCGTGCGCATCGCGCGTTCGCGTGCGAGCGTGGCCTACCCCGCCGCGGCCCAGCTCGTCGCTGCGGCCAACCCGTGCCCCTGCGGGGGTGGGCGCCGCTGCGTCTGCCGTGAGGCCGATGTCGCCCGCTACCGTGCGCGGCTGTCGGGGCCGCTCGCCGACCGCATCGACCTCGCCCCGACGGTCACCCCTGTGGGGGCCCGGGACCTGCTCGCCGCCGAGCCCGGGGAGCCCAGTGCGGCGGTCGCCGCCCGGGTCGCCGTTGCGCGCGAGGGCAGCGCGCAGCGGCAGGGCCGGGGGGTGCGCAACGCCGAGGCCT
>SLNF01000338.1 GCA_007133145.1 Nitriliruptorales bacterium | reverse complement strand
TCCTCGGCGTGGTAGAGCAGGATGTCGGCGGCCATGAGCACCGGGTAGTTGAAGAGCCCGACCGACACCGAGTCGCGCCCGCCGCCCTTGTCCTTGAACTGTGTCATGCGGCCGAGCTCCCCCATCGTCGCGACGCAGTCGAGGATCCACGTGGCTTCGGCGTGCTCACGCACGTGCGACTGGACGAAGAGCGTCGCGCGGTCGGGGTCGACGCCGCTGGCGAGCAGCCACGTCGCAAGCTCGCGGGTGCGGGTGCGCAGCTCCTCGGGGTCGTAGGGCACGGTCATCGCGTGGAGGTCGACGACGCAGTAGAGGTGCCCGGTGTCCTGCTCGGACGCCCAGCGCGTGAAGGCGCCGAAGTAGTTGCCGATGTGGGGCTTGCCGGTCGGCTTCACGCCGCTGAAGACCTTCGTCACCGCGCCACTCCTGTCACTGTTCGCCGGGCTGCATCGTAGGCAGCCGGGCCGGTGCCTGCAGGCCCGCCCGGCGCGGCACGAACGCGGACCTGCCCCTGTGCCGACCCACCCTGCGCCCAGGGCGGCATCCTCCGTCCGCAGCCCCGCCCCGACAGGCGTTCTTCCTCAAAGTAATTGATTGACTACTCTCAGCACACTTGCACGGTGTGACGGGCCGTGGGTGAATGACGTCCGTGGAGGCGAGCCCGTGCGGGGGGCGAAGACGACGTTGCGCGCCGACGCGACGACCGAGGAGTGAGGATGCCCGCGCCACCGTGGTTCGAGGACGTCGACGTCGCGGTCCTCGACCTCGACGGCACCGTCCACGACGACGGGGCCTTCGTGCCGGTCTACCTCGCCATGCTCACCGAGGAGGTCGGTCCGACCGCGGGTGCGCGCATCGACGAGGAGGTCGGGCGCATCCTCACCCGCCGCCATCCCGTCAGCCTCGGCAGCCTCTACGACCCCGAGCGCGACGAGGTGTGGGCCGAGGCCCTGCGCGGCGACGGCCTGGCGACGACCTGGGACGGCGAGCCGCTGCTCGACGCGCGCAACCCCCCCAGCCACGCGGTCTACCTCGGTGACGCCTGGCAGACCGTCCGTGCCGTCGCCCTGCACCATCGCGTCGATGGCACTGCCCTCCGCCGGGCCTTCGTCCGCACCCGCCAGCGCATGCACGACCCCGCGGTGCCACTGCCCGGCGCCACGTCGGTCGCCGAGGCCCTCACGGCGTTCGACCGCTGCCGCCACCGCGTGCTCGCGAGCAACACCCCCGAGCCGCTCGCCCGCCCGCTCGTCGAGCGTCTCGGCCTGACTGAGGCCTTCGACGAGATCGTCCTCGGCGCCGGCAAGCCCGCAGGGCTCGAGGCCCTGCTCGAGCGCGTGCTCACCCGCTTCGCCATCGCGCCGAGCCAGGTCGTCTGCGTCGGCGACAACCTCAGGAACGACATCGCCCCGGCCCGGCGTGCCGGTTGCCGGACCGTGCTCGTCGATCCGCTCACGATCTGCTCGAACGGCGAAGCCGACCTCGTCGTGAGCCGGCTCACCGACCTCGCCTGAGGGGTCGCCCCGTCGCTACCGCCCGCCGGCCGCCTCGGCGGTGGCCTCGATGAGGTGGGCCACGAGGTCGGGATCGTCGAGCGCGGAGATCTCCCGCGGTGTGCGTCCCTCCGCGAGCTCCTCGAGGAGGCGGCGCATGATCGTGCCCGACCGGGTCTTGGGCAGGTCGTCGACGATGACGATCGTCTCGGGCCGGGCGATCGCTCCGAAGCGCGCGATGACGTGCTGCCGCAACTGGGCCGCCACCGTCGAGGCGTCCCGGTCGTAGCCGGGCCGAAGCCTCACGAAGGCGACGATGGCCTGCCCGGCGAGCGGGTCCGCCCGCCCGGCGACCGCGGCCTCGGCCACCGCGCGGTGGTCGACGATCGCCGCCTCGAGTTCGGCGCTTGAGAGGCGGTAGCCGGAGACCTTGAGGACCTCGTCGTCGCGCCCGAGCAACCAGAGGTCCCCATCGGCGTCGACCCTCGCGCGGTCGCCTGTGGCGTAGACCTCGGCACCGAACCGCGACCAGTAGGTACGGCGGTAGCGCTCGTCATCACCCCAGATCGTCTGCAGCATCCCCGGCCACGGCCGCGTCACGGTGAGGTGGCCGGCCTGCCCGCGCTCGACGCGGGCACCGTCGTCGTCGACGACGCTGACCTCCAGGCCCGGCAGAGGCCGCATCGCGCTGCCAGGCTTGACCGTGGTGATCGCCGGGAGCGGCGAGAGCATGATGCCCCCGGTCTCGGTCTGCCACCAGGTGTCGACGATGGGGCAGCGCCCACCCCCGACCACCTCGTGGTACCAACGCCAGACCTCCGGCTCGATGGGCTCACCGACGCTGCCGAGCAGCCGGAGTCTCGACAGGTCGTGGGCCTCGGGACCGTCCTCGCCGGCGGCGCGCAGCGCGCGGATGACCGCCGGCGTGGTGTAGAGGGTGGTGACCTTGTCGACCTCGGCGATGCGCCAGGTCCGCTCGGCCGAGGGATGGTCGAGGGCTCCCTCGGCAAGCACGCTCGTCGCGCGGTTGGCGAGGGGACCGTAGACGCCGTAGCTGTGCCCGGTGATCCATCCGAGGTTCACCGCGCACCAGAACACGTCCCGGTCGGGGTCGTGGTCGAAGACCATGCGGTGGGTCGCCGCGACGTGAGTGAGGTAGCCACCGGTGCGGTGAACGATGCCCTTCGGCGTCCCGGTCGTCCCCGAGGTGTAGAGCAGGAAGAGCGGGTCCTCGGCGTCCATCGGCTCGGGCTCGCAGATCGGCGAGGCCTGGCCGATGACCTCGTCGTACCACGCGTCGCGGCCGGGCATGAGCCGGACGTCGCTGTTGGTGCGCCGCACGACGAGGCAGGAGCGCACACTCTCGGCCGCGCCCATCGCGACATCGGCGGTGCGCTTGAGCGGCAGCACCTCGCCGCGCCGGTGCGCCCCGTCGGCGGTGATGAGCACCTTCGCGCCGGCGTCGACGAGCCGGTCGGCGAGCGCCTGGGCGCCGAAGCCGACATAGACCACCGAGTGGGGCGCCCCGATCCGGGCGCAGGCGAGCATCGCGACGACGAGCTGGGGCAGCATCGGCAGATAGATCGCGACCCGGTCCCCGCGGGCCACGCCGAGGCCACGCAGGACGTTGGCGAGACGGCCGACCTCCTCGGCGAGTTCGGCGTAGGTCAGGTCGCGGCGATCACCCGGCTCGCCCACCCAGTGGTAGGCGACCTGCGCGCCATGGCCGGCTTCGACGTGCCGGTCGAGGCAGCTCACCGAGGCGTTGAGCCGCCCTCCGACGAACCAGCGCGCGAACGGTGGGTCCCACTGCAGCGGCTCCTGCCACACGCGCTGCCAGGCAAGGTCGTGGGCCTGGCGCTCCCACCAGCCGACCCAGTCAGCCTCCGCGTCGTCGTAGATGCCAGGGTCGGCGTGGCGGGCCCCCGCGACGAACGTCTCCGGCGGCGGCACGGCGGGTCGCGCAGCATCGAGGCTGCCGAGGGGGACGTCAGCCATCAGGGCCACTCCTTGACGCTCGCGGCGCGGTCGCCGAGCGACGCGCCGACCCGGACGCAGCACGGCGTCGTCGGCACCGGGCAGCCTAGGGCAGCGAGCACGGAGAGGACAGGCAGGCGTGCCGATGCTCAGGCGCCGGGCTCGCCTGCCCCTCCGCTGCACCTCAGCAGACGGAGTCCTGCGGCTTGGGGTTGGCGAGACCGAAGAGCGGACGGACCTTCAGCCCGGCGAACGTGCCGACGAGCGCGAGCGCGCCCCAGAGCCACCCGTGGACGCTGAACGAGGCGATGCCGCCGAAGTACGCCCCGATGTTGCAGCCATAGGCCAGGCGGGCGCCGTAGCCCATGAGCAGCCCGCCGAGGATCGCCGCAGCGGCCGTCTTGGGCGGCACCCGCCGGTGCAGGACGAACGTGCCGGCGACCGCGGCGGCGAGGAAGGCGCCGAGGATGATCCCCACGTTGAGCAGGGTGGTCGTGTCGGCGAGGACGGGCGCGTCGAGCGCGGCGGCGCTCGGGCCCTGCCAGTACTCCCAGGCACGCACGTCGACGCCGAGGCGCTCGGCGATCTTCGAGCCCCACAGCGCAAAGGCGCCGGTGACGCCCCAGGGGCGTCCGCTCACGAGCAGGACGAGCCCGTTGAGGCCGGCGAGCACGAGCGCGCCGACCCACAGCGGCCACGTGCCGCGCAGCACCCGCCACGCGCCGACAGCCGAGGGCGGCTGGCCCCGCGGAGGGGCGCTGCGACGGCGCGAGAGCGCGCCCGCGGCCCACCACAGCACTCCGAGCAGGCCGAGCGTCAGCGCCACGGCGCCGGGGTAGCCCGCGGCGGTGTCGGCGAGGCTGACCGGGCCGGTGCCGAGGTGGGCGAGGTCCTGGGTCCAGAAGCCCCAGTGCGCGGCGCCGAGCACCGAGCCGACGATGAACGACGCGAGGGTGATGAGGATCGCGGTGTGCCCGCCGCCGACGGCGAAGAGCGTGCCGGATGCGCACGCGCCGCCGAGTTGCATGCCGAGGCCGAAGAGGAACGCGCCCACGACGACGCTGACGCCGACGGGGGCCACGTACCCGGCGGTGTCGACGCCGAACAGTCCCGTGCCCGCCGAGAGGATCGGGGCGAAGATCAGGCTCGCGGTCGCGAGCATGAGCGCATGGGCGCGCAGCCCCTCACCCTGCCCGACCGCGAGGAGCTGACGGAACGCGGAGGTGAAGCCGAAGCGTGCGTGGTAGAGGGCGAGACCGAGCGCGACGCCGAGCGCGAGCAGGACGGCCTGCTGCAGCCCCTGCCCGACGGCCACCACGCCACCGAGCACGACGACCGCGCCGACCGCCGTCGCCGCGAGGGCGCTGCGCGGCGGCGGGGCGGGGGGTGCCTCGACACCCGGCGTGAGCGGACCGACGGCGCGGGGCAACGACTGGTCGAGCGTGGCCATGCGAGGCAACCTCCGGGTCGATGTCGCCCGGAAGGTAGCCACGCCACCGCCGCGACGATCCGCGGCAAACCCTGCAAACCCCCGCGGCCTTCAGGGAGAACGGTGAGAACGGGGATGGCGGGGTCACCGCGCGCAGGAGCTGCCCTCTCGACGGCAGGCGCCCACTGGCCGCTGGGCTCCCGATCACCGCCGGGCCGGTTCGCTGCCGACCGTCCCGCCGGCTTGCGGGACCCGCGACGCCTCCCTGCCCGTCGACCCGGGCCCCGCTGCCGCGCTACGTGTCGTCCTCGTCGCGGACGAGGGACTCGACGTGGTCCCGGGGGGTGTCCCGGTCGTGGATGCTCGCCTCGGGCTGCTCGGGCACCCTGCGGGCTGCCTCCCGGACCTCCTCGGGGTCGATGCCCTCGTCGGCGAGGGACCGGAGCTCGTCCTCGGTGAGGACGAGGTCGGGCTCGGCGTGGATGCGCCGGCGGATGCGGTCGGTCTCCTCGGTGCCCGTGCGGCGGCGGCGGCCGCTCGCGGGTGGGGGTGCGTTCCTGCGGTCGCGAGCCATGGCGCTCATCCTCTCCTCATCGGGCGGGCCCGGGCGGGCCCCCCGCCGCGCTCCCTCACCGTGCGCCCGGGTGAGACCGGGCGGACGGGGCGTGGTCGACCCGCCGACAGCGGGCCGACCGACCACCTTACGCGCTCAGACGAGGCCGTCGATGTCGGCCTGCTTGGCGCGCACCGCCTCGGCGGCCTCGCGCAGGTCCGCCAGCTCGGGCTCGGTGAGGTCGATGTCGATGATCTCGGTGACCCCGCCGGCACCCAACCGGACGGGGACACCGAGGTAGACCCGGGAGATGCCGTACTCGCCGTCGACCCAGGCGCACACGGGCATGAGGGCGCGCTCGTCGGTAGCGATCGCCTCGACCATGCGCGCTGCAGCGCTCGCCGGGGCGAAGTAGGCCGAGCCCTCCTTGAGGAGGGCAACGACCTCGGCGCCGCCGTTGCGGGTCGCGTCGACGATCTCGTCGATCGTGTCCTGGTCGAGGACGTCGGCCAGGGGCTTGCCGTCGACGGTGACCTTCGAGGGCACGGGCACCATCGTGTCACCGTGGCTGCCGAGGGTGATCGCCTCGACCGACAGCGGCGAGACGCCGGCGGCGGCGGCGACCTTGTCCTGGAAGCGTGCGGTGTCGAGCATGCCCGCCTGCCCCATGACGCGGTGGGGCGGGAAGCCGGAGACCTTCTGGAACAGCGCGGTCATCTCGTCGAGCGGGTTGGAGACGACGACGACGACGGCCTCCGGCGAGGACCTCGCGATCTCCTGGGCGATCCCACCGACGATCTTCGCGTTGTCGTTGATGAGATCCATCCGACTCATGCCAGGCTTGCGCGGCTTGCCGGCGGTCACGACGACGACATCGGACCCTGCGGTCGGCCCGTAATCGTTCGCGCCGACGACCGGCGTCTCATAGCCCTCGAGGGGGCGCGCCTGGTTCATGTCGAGCGCGAGACCCTGCGGCAGGCCCTCCACGATGTCGACCATGACGACCTCGTCGGCGTAGCCACGCCGGGCAATCTTCTCGGTGAGGGTTGAGCCGTACTTGCCTGCGCCGATGACGGTGATCTTCACGGTAGGTCCCCTTGCACGGAAGCGGGTACCGCCGGGGCGACCCGGCGGACGAACGGGGGCTCGAGCCTACCGTGCCCGCACGAGCGGCTGACCGCGCTCTGGCCGCGACGTGGCGTGCGCGAGGCGCCGAGCGGGGCGGGTGGCCCCCGGCCCGGGGCGGCGGCGCCGACTACGCGCCGGAGAGCAGCCTCGCTGCGCGCACAGTGTTCTCGAGCAGCATCGTTCGCGTCATGGGGCCTACCCCGCCAGGCACCGGGCTACGCCACCCCGCCACCTCGCCGACGTCCTCGGCGACGTCACCGTAGAGGCTGCCGTCCTCGGCGCGGTTGATGCCGACGTCGAGCACGACCGCTCCGGGCTTGACCATGTCCTTCGTGAGGATCCCCGGCACGCCCGCGGCGACGACGACGATGTCGGCGGCACGGGTGTGCGCGGCGAGGTCGCGCGTCCGGGTGTGGCACAGCGTCACGGTGGCGTTGCCACCGGGCCCGCGCACGCTCAGGAGGTTGGCGAGGGGACGCCCGACGAGTTGGGACCGCCCGATGATGACGACGTCGGAGCCGGCGACGTCGAGGCCGTGGGTCTCGAGGAGCACCCGGCAGCCGAGCGGCGTCGCGGGGACGTACCGCGGGTCGCCACGTAGCAGCCGCCCCATGTTGACGGGATGGAGGCCGTCGACGTCCTTTCGGGGATCGATGCGCTCCTGCGCGGCGATGGTGTCGAGGTGGTCGGGCAGCGGCATCTGCACGATGATCCCACTGACCGCGGGATCGTCGTTGAGCCGGTCGATCTCGCTGTGCAGTTGCTCCTGGGTCGTCTCGGTGGGCATGCGCGAGCCGAAGGAGGCGATCCCCACCTTCGCGCAGTCGCGCTCCTTGCCGTCGACGTAGACGTGGCTGGCCGGGTCGTCGCCGACGAGCAGCGCGGCGAGTCCCGGGGTGTGGCCTCGGGCCGCGAGCTCGGCGACCTCACCGGCGATGCGCTCGCGCTCGCGGGCGGCGGTGGCCTTGCCATCGATGAGCTTGGCGGTCATCGGGACTCCCTCCTCGACTGCGGTGCCCGCATCATGCCCGAGGATCGGGCGTGCGTCGCACCCGACCCCCCGCACGCGGAGCGACGGCGCCGAGGCCGCCGGCGAGGGTGCCCGCGACGAGACGCGACCCGGGCCCGGGCCTGCCCACGAGCAGACCCACGAGCGCGGCGAGGGCGCCGGCGACGACCAGCACCACCGCGCCGGCGAGCCACAACGGCGTGAGCACGACCCTG